>CAYSGX010000243.1:0-3709 GCA_964430605.1 uncultured Chitinophagaceae bacterium | reverse complement strand
TATCAATGCTACCGTACCAAACGAGCTTACTGTTTGCGGTGTCCCCAAGCCATTTACGCTGAATATATATAATCCATCGCCCAACCTTTTAACTAATATCTCCCTTACCGTAAATATGCCCGCAGGCATGAGATATACCGCAGGCAGTATTTCGGGAGCAAGCGAATTGAATATTACCAATCTCAGTTCGCCACAATTCAGCCTGAACGATTTAGCCACATTAACCACAGCAAACCTTACTTTCACAGCCTCGCCCGGATGCGATATCATCAGCTACCTTGCCGCGGGCAGCCCTACGCAAAATAATATTATGGTCGAGTATTTTGCCAATGGTAATCCTTCATTCGACTTACACACCACTTTCACTTACTTAATCAAACAACCCAACCTGTCTATTACCACAGTAAGCAATCAGTCTTATTCAGGCAATGTGGGCGATGTGTTTACGCGCTGCATCACTGTTACTAACGGAGGCCTGGGCGAGCTTAGCGCTTTTGAACTAACAGATGCGCACGGAACAGGCATTGAAATTCTTTCGGTTGATAAAGGCACACGCACTACCTTGGGTAATACAGAAACCATTATACTCACCGCTGCTGATTTTGCAGGTATAGGAAATGGAAACGGTTTTCTGGAAAGTGGCGAAAGCATTACCATTTGCGAAACCATAAGGGTCAATAATTGTATTTCGGTCGCTTCGGCATTCACTGCGGCATGGGGCTGTAATAATCAGGTATGCCAGACTTCATCTTCCAGCGCCAATGTGGTATTTCCCAATCTTACGCCCAATTTGGTAGTAACACATCAGCCCTCGCAGCAGGCTTGCTACGGAATGAACTATCCTAATCAGCAACATCTCACTATTCAGAATACAGGGGCAGGGCAGGCCGTGAATGTAGCGATTGAAGTGTATCAATCTACCGGAAGCACCTTTGTTACAGGCATGTCTTCAGCTATCGACCCAAACAGCTTTACGATACAAATAGGCGCGGGCGCTCCCACGCCCATCGCGGCAACGGTATTGGGCAACACCGCCAACTATTCCTGTTTAGGCGGTTTGCGTCCCGGGAGATTATCGGTAAATATTCCGGCAGTTAACGGAGGCGAAACGGTTTATCTGCGATGGAATACTTATTCATGTTGCCACGACTATTGCAACGGAACAGGCCTTCATGCAGGCACTAATAACGGATGGGCATATAAAGGCAGCTACAGTAATGTGTGCCAAAACAATTATATCATACCCGATACTTATGCCCGTGGCTATTCCCAGCTTTATGCCGATTTAACGAATAATAGTTCACCATCAACTATCGTATCGGGGCAAACTTTAACTTATAGCTTTCTGTTTTCTAATGACATAAATAACTATACCAGCACAGCCGGAAGAGAATGGCGGTTTGTAGTAACCATGCCCAATTGTGTAAGTTTTGCAGGTAATGCGCGTGTTGTTGCGTATGACGGCACTACTGTTTGGAATCCCTCATCGGTAACTACAGCGGGCAATACAGCCACCATTACCTTTACCGGAAACCAGCCATTCAACCGTGTTAATGGCGATTTACGGTTCGACCTTACAGCAGATTGCAGCGGGTGCAGCGGTGGAGCGGGAATCGTGAGCGTGGCCTCGCATTTCATCAGCGACCCAAGCTGCGGATGCTTACATAATGTGAGTTGCGTAACCCTGCCTATGAATGTGGTGTGCCCGGTTACCTGCCCCGGCATGACCAATACAGGTTTTAGTATTTCGCGCACCAGCTATGGCCAAAAAGATGATAATAACGATGGCGTGCCCGAAGCAGGGGCGGTGAATTTAAGCCTTATCAGAACCGACAGGGCGATGTTTGGCGATACGGTTACCGCGGTATATAGCGGCACAGTCTCGGGTGGCCCTTTTCCGCATTTGTATGCTCAGTCGTCTGTTACCAACGGAAATAATTATTTGCAGTTTACTGATGGTGTGCTCACTGTTACCCGTGGCGGAACCACCTATACTTGCAATATTACTAACGCCACCGTAACCAATGCGGGCAGCACCCGGACATTCAATTTCGATTTAAGCGCTTCGGTATTAATTGCTTCAGGATGTGTGCCTGCCGGATTTACTTTTCAGAATGGTGATGCAGTGCAGTTTCAGCCTAAATACAGAGTGAGCGTGAATACCGGAGGAGCTATATTGAATTGTGAAGTAACCAACGAATTTTACGTGAGCAATATTACCAACCCGGTAAACGCTGCCGATAAACTTTATTGTAACAACTACACCGGAAGTTTTTCAATTATTGGTTATTACTATACCAACTGGGGGCCAAACAGCTTTAACACTTCTTCGTGTAATGATATTACGGTGTCTCAAAATTATTATCTCAGTATAGGCCCTTGTTGCCAGCAATATGCGGGCGGAAATTTGTTTCCTTTTGAATATCGTTTGTGGGCATGGCCCGAATTGCTGCGGGTAATTATTCCCGATGGATATACTTATGTTTCATCTCAGTTTAATCATGTACGCACCTCAGGAAATCAGGCTGTACAAACTACCGCATGGCAAAATGTTACGCCTTTAAATCCTAACAGCGCTACCCTCGATTTTGAAGTGGCGCAATATTTTTCCCGGCAAGGAGGCGCTTTTTTGGAAAGTGATGACGGGTTTTATGGAACCATGCAGGTTACCATGCGCCCATCGTGCGCGGTAGTTCCCAATGTGGCCACTGCCGTAATTTACGACTGGACATTTGGCGAAAGCCCCAATCTTCAGGGCAGCAATACAAGCAATAATTTTATTGTCAGCACACATGATTATGTTACCTATCAGGGGCCTGAACTTTTTGTGCAATCGCAGTTGCCTTCTGTTCTCGCTCAGGATAATACCGCTTCATGGGATGTATCCTTTTCTAACATTACTTCGGTATTGGCTCACAACGTATGGGTTGCCGGCCCGCAGGTATCAGGAGTATCAATTATTGAAGTATTTGATGTAACCAATAACACGGTAGTAACGCCAACAGGCGGAGGTATTTATCAGCTTGGGCAACTGGCAGGAAGTGCGCAAAGAGATTTACGCGTCACGGCAGGTTACACCTCATGTTCGCCCGATACCATAATTATTCATGCCGGATGGAATTGTGATACATACCCTGTAGATGTAGTTTCTTATCCATGCGTTTCCGAAAAAATAAAACTTACCCTTTCTCCGCAAATACCCACTTTAATTGCTCAGGTAACCAGCCCTGCGGTTTCTGTTGATTTATGCGATACAGCATCATATACCGTAGAAGGCATCAATATTCAATTAGGCACTGCTTACGATTTAAAATTGCGCATAGTATTACCGCAGGGCGTAAGTATTATCTCCGGCTCTCCATTGCTAAGTTATCCGCCCGGTGCGCCTTTCACCGCCATTCCCGACCCTGTATTGATTTCAGGCGCAACTTACGAATGGGATATTTCAGCCTTAAACAATACTTTAGGCGCTGATGGTTTAAAAGGCATTTTGCAGAACACGCTCAACTCGGTAAAAATCAGGTTCCGGGTAAGAACTAACTGCGATTACATTTCAGGAAGCCTCATTGGGTTTAACTTCAACGGAAGAAGCGCTTGCGGGCTATATACCGGGCAGGAAATTACACTCTCTTCGCAACTGGCAATCACCGGGGCAGATAAACCCTACCAAACAAAAGTAGATCTCATAAGCACTTACATTTCTCCTTGT
>CAYSGX010000242.1:0-5121 GCA_964430605.1 uncultured Chitinophagaceae bacterium | reverse complement strand
TTTGTTGAATACCACACTTTTTAATGGTCCTTCCAGAATTTTGTCTGTGAGCGTTTGCCTGCGTTTTCTTTGATAAGGTTTGTTTACCAAACTAAGCGCAATTTCAACAGCGGCTTTATGCAGCGCATCTTTATGAATAATTTTATCAACCAAGCCCATTTTCAGCGCAGGCACGGCATAAATGTTTTTTCCTGTAAGCATCATGTCTAACGCTTTCTGAATACCTACCAATCGCGGCAATCGCTGCGTGCCACCTCCACCGGGCAGCAAGCCTAAGCGCACTTCGGGCAATGCCAGCTTTGTATTTCTGTCGTTGGCGGCTATGCGGTAATGACAAGCCAACGCAATTTCCAACCCTGCACCCAAACAACTGCCGTGAATAGCAGCCACCACAGGTTTTTTAGAGTTTTCCATTTTATTCAGAATGGCGTGTCCTTTACGGCTTACAGGTTGCCAGTCACCTATCTTTTCTACTTTCTGAAAGGCTTCAATATCTGCGCCTGCAATAAAATCTTTTTTCCTGCTAGCTAATACAATACCTTTTACATTGGCATCTTTTTCCAAATCGTCAATGATGCTTTCAAAAAGAAAAATGACATCGGGCGATACCTTATTAATTTTTTCGCCTTGCTGGTCAAGCCAAACGGTAGCAATGCCGTTGGTGGTTTCTATGGTGCAGTAGTCGCTTCTTTGCATGGTGGTTATGAGTTATAAGTTTTATGTAATAAGTTTTAAGTTTTTAGTTGCGTAACTACTTTTTAGTTTTATCTATAAGTGAGAAAAGCATTTTTTTAATATCGTTGATTTCTTTGTCTAATGTTTCAAATTGTTTTTGATTGATATAGCCAAGTTCAAAACAAAGAAAAATCAAATACTCAGTTTCAAAGCCTGAACCACATGAAATGTACAGGAATCTTGATAGTTCAGCGTTAGAACCTCTGCCACAGCCTTCTACAATATTGGTTGGAACAGAAACGGCAGCACGTCTTAATTGAGATGTCAGACCAAATAATTCTTCCTTAGGAAATTTAGAAGTAACCTTATAAATTGCTTTTACCAGTTCATGCGATTTTTGCCAGACAACCAGTTTTTTATAGTTCTGCATAACTAAAATATTTTTTGAAAGTTTGAAATGTTTTGAATTAACGATTCAACAGTATAAATGAAATTTCAGCACTTAAAACTTAAAACATACTACTTACAACTTTTCTATTATCATCGCATGTCCGTGCGCACCCGCAGCGCAGGCAGCAAGCAGGGCGTAACGACCGTTTTCATGATGCAGGCGGTTGGCGGCAGTGGTAACTAATCTGCCTCCTGTTGCGCCAAAGGGGTGTCCCAATGCCAGCGAGCCGCCCCAAAGATTTAATTTCTCAAAAGGTATTTCGCCTACGGCTTTATCTCTGCCTAAGTTCTTTTGCGCAAATTCATCGGAAGCCAAGCATTTCAGGTTGGCAACTACTTGTCCTGCAAAGGCTTCGTGCAGTTCAAATACATCAATATCATTCAGAGATAAACCTGTTTTCTGCAACAGTTTTGAAATGGAATAAGTAGGTCCTAACAACAGTTCATCTTCCAAGCGGGAAGCAGTATAAGCATAATCTACAATTACGGCTTTTGGGGTTAAACCAAGCTCTTTGGCTTTTTCTTCAGTCATTAATAAAACTGCGGTTGCGCCATCGGTCAGGTAAGAAGAATTAGCTGCTGTGAGTGTTCCGTGGTCTTTCACAAAAGCAGGTTTCAGCTTGGCAATTTTTTCTACGGTAGTATCGCCTCTTACGCCATTGTCTTTATTGATAGATTTAAAGTTGGGCGCGA
This sequence comes from uncultured Chitinophagaceae bacterium, assembly GCA_964430605.1. GTDB lineage: Bacteria > Bacteroidota > Bacteroidia > Chitinophagales > CAIOSU01 > CAYSGX01. Next base: position 3,303 of record CAYSGX010000242.1, on the reverse strand, counting down.
TTTCAACAGGGGCAATATCGTTTGCCAGAACACTTTTGGCTTTTCCTGCTAACTGATGTGAACGCGCTGCAAATTCGTCTTGCTCTTTGCGTGTAACACCATATTTGGAAGCCAGCAATTCGCAATCCATGCCCATAGTGCGGTTGGTGATAAATTCGGCAACGGCAGGTGCTTCGGGGACAAAATCTTTAGGTCGTAACGACAATACAAATTTTAGTATATCGCCAAATCCTTTCAGCTTTTGCGCTTTGTATAATTTCTTCCGCATGGGGCGGTTGAATAAAATCGGTGCATCGGAAACGCAGTCAACACCGCCTGCAATGGCAACTTCTGCATGACCTAACTGAATGGCTTCAAACGCACTGGTGATAGCCTGATTTGCAGAAATGCAAGCCTGTGTTACGGTATGGCAGGGCGTAGTATGCGGAATGCCTGCGGTCAATGCCGCTTCGCGTGCTACGTTGCCTGTTTTTACGTTGGAAATAGTAGTGCCCATCACCACACGGTCAACCGCTTTCGGGTCAATACCTGTTTTTTGCAACAAGCCTTTTATGGCAAACTTGCCAAGCTCATAGCTCATCAAGTCCATGTAATCAGTTCCTGAACGAAGAAAAGGCGTGCGTGCGCCATCAATTATTACTACTCTTTTTGAATAAGGCATGGTTTTGATTTTTATTTATGGTGAAAGATAATGCCATATATATAATTCTCAAACAGGATTTTGATTTTTTACTGTGGAGTAGTTGGTTATCCGTTATCAGTAGTCAGTTATCAGTTTGGGGCAAACCGTTATAATGTTATAAGGTTGTAATGTTCCAAAGAACAGCAGTTTCGCGCTTTATAACTTTTCAACTTTATAACGACTAACCTTTTCAATATGCTGACTTTTTTCATCTTCTTTTGAATTATGAAAGAGGTTTGTTTATACAAAACAAAAAAAAAGCGGCTCCCGAAAGAACCGCTTTTCTATTGTGTTTATTTATTGAAGAAGTATAGTTTAAGTACAACAATCAAATCTCCTCCAGATAGTTCAAATCTTCGTGAAAAGTTTCTTTCATGCCGTTCAGAAAAAAGAAAGCTATTGACAGGCATATTGCACCTACCATCATTGCGCCTGTGAGAATACCGTATTGCGCTCTGAATGTTTCAAACAAAATTGTAATCATCACTAACGCGCCACGCGCAAAATTCGGCACAGTAGTGGTAACTGTTGCCCGAAGGTTTGTACCAAACTGTTCGGCAGCAATGGTTACAAAGATTACCCAATAGCCGCTTGAGAAGCCTAAAGCAAAGCACAACCCATATATCATGGCTTGCGAAACATCATGCGCATTCAGATAAATGAAAGAACTCAAACCGCTTAACGCAAGAAAAACGAACATCACTTTTATTCTGCTTTTCAAAAGCTGGCTTAACATGCCGCTTGCCAAATCGCCCACTACCAACCCGATATAGGCATACATCACCGAATCGCCTGCAACAATAACACCTTCAACACCCAATGCCTTTGCAAATTCAGGCGAAAATGTAACCAACACGCCCACTACAAACCATGTAGGCAAGCCGATAAATATGCAGCGCATATAGCGTACAAAACGTTTTCTGTTACTAAACAGGGCGAAAAAATTTCCTTTGGCAATACCTTTATGTTGCACCTGCTTAAACATGCCACTTTCGCTTACGCCAATACGCAGCAGCAGCAATGCCATTCCCAAGCCACCGCCAATAAAATAACAGGTGCGCCAGTCGAAAAACTTCGCTAATATTCCTGCCGCCACTGCGCCCAGCAGTCCTACGGAAGCTACTATCATTGTACCCAAGCCTCTTTTTTCCTTCGGAAGAATTTCAGCGACTAATGTAATACCTGCGCCCAATTCGCCCGCCAGACCGATACCCGCAATAAACCGCCATGTGGCATAAGATTCTATAGACTGCACAAAACCGTTGGCAATATTGGCTAATGAATACAAAAAGATAGAACCGAACAAAACAGAAAGCCTGCCTTTTTTATCGCCCAGCACTCCCCATAAAATACCGCCAATGAGCATACCTGCCATTTGCATATTAATGAGAAAAATACCGTTGTCTAAAGTGTTTTGTCCTAACGATTCAAGGCTCGGAACACGCACAATGCTGAACAGCAGCAAATCGTATATATCTACAAAATAACCTAAAGCGGCTACTATCACTGCGGCATTCAGCAGTTTGGGATTGGTTGGTTGCGACATTGTTTTATTTACGAGTTACGAAAATAATACTAATTGTATTTTAAATATGAATTGAAATATTTTTGTTTCCCGCAGATTTCGCTGATTACGCAGATGAATGTGAAAACTATCAGCAATGCTTTTAGTATTATCACTTCTGGGAGTAGCATTCGCTACTCCCATTTATTTTTTTAATTTTCCTGTTAGTGTGCGCGTTGAGAAAGAAAGACTTGCCAAGTCTTTGAGACTTGGTAAGTCTGCCCCTTACTAAATTATCTATTCCACACCTTTCAGCATGGGCACAAAAGCGAAATTATCAAACACTTCGGTGCGATATTCTTTATTACCTGTTTTGGTAATGCGCACCATTTGCTGCACCTGTCCTTCACCCAACGGCAATACCATAATGCCGCCTGTTTTCAGTTGCGCTAATAATTTAGGAGGAATTTCAGGAGCGGCAGCCGTAATTAAAATTTTATCGAAAGGCGCATGTTGAGGCAATCCTTCAAAGCCATCGCCATAAAACTGCTTAATTTGCTTGTCTAACTTCAAGAACTGAAGCAACGCGCTTGTTTCTTCGTGCAAAGGTTTGTGCCTTTCTATGGTATAAACATCAGCCCCCAGCATTGCCAGCACAGATGCCTGATAGCCCGAACCTGTACCTATTTCCAATACTTTATCGTTGGGCTGAATTTCCAGCAACTCGGTTTGATAAGCAACCGTATAAGGCTGCGAAATTGTTTGTCCGGCATTTATCTTCAGGGCTTTGTCCTGGTACGATTGCTCATATTCCCAACCTTTTCCGGGTATAAAAAAATGGCGGGGCAATTGCTCCATCACCTTCAGCACCCTTTTATCCTGAATACCCTTGCTGATTAAAGTCTCAATCAACTGCCTGCGTTTTCCCCGCATTATAGGCTCATCCTTCAGATTTCTGTTTTCAAGCATAAGCACGAAATTACCATCGTGCCACTAATTTATTGCTAAGGTTTTACACCCCCGCGCTGTGTGGTGTAATACCGTTAGCACATCCGTAATAGTTTAATTAACGTGAGTTCGAGATAAGAAAGAACGTAATTAATTGGTACTTATCTTT
>CAYSGX010000241.1:4074-5123 GCA_964430605.1 uncultured Chitinophagaceae bacterium | reverse complement strand
ACCCTCCAATACTTACCTTCAACAGTTTGAATGCGCACCGCTTTAGCTATTACGGCAACACCCAACAGGCACACAATAATGAATGCCAGATAGACTCTCCATAATATGTCGCGCTTAATATTCACCGGCCTTTACGGTTATTTTTTTTGGTGGATTGGTTAATTCTTTCAGCCCCATATTTTTTACTGCTTTCGCTACTTCTGTTTGTTTGCTTTGTTGCATCAATGCCGCTTTTACGGTCATGTATTCCCAGCGCATTACTTTTGTTTTCACTTTTGTTTCATCTATTTGCCTTACCAAACCTTCGTTATAATGCGCGTTTCTTATGTACACAAGGGCGATAAAAAACAGCAGCATGAGATAAGCCAGATTATCTAAAAACCAACCAGGACTTACAGCGGTTTTTTTCTTTACCGCTTTAGGCTCGCTGGCTTCCTCTTCTATTTCATCTGTATTATTTTCGGCCATACTAAATTTTTGATGCTACTCTCATTTTAGCGCTTCTTGCTCTTGGGTTTTCTTTCACTTCCGCTTCGCTTGCCTCAACAGGTTTTTTGGTAATTACCTGAAATGATTTTTCGTAATTGCCAAATACATCTTTCTCTATTTCGCCTTTTATGTTTCCGGTTTTCATAAAGTTTTTTACCATTCGGTCTTCTAATGAATGGTAAGAAAGCACTACTAATCTCCCTTCGGGCTTTAATGATTCTAAGGCTTGTTGCAGCAAGGATTCCAGCACTTGCATCTCTTCGTTTACTTCTATTCTTAAAGCCTGAAAAACTTGCGCGAGATATTTATTTTTTACGCCTAACACTACTGAATCTATAGCTTGCAGCAAATCGTTGATGGTTTCAAACTTTTGTGTTTTTCTTGCTTCTACAATCCGGGCGGCAAGCGTTTTTGAGTTTCTTACTTCGCCATACTCGCTGAATATTTTCAGCAATTCAGCTTCGGAATAATTCATTAAAACATCTTTAGCGCTTTGCGCCAAATCTTTGCTCATGCGCATATCGAGTTCGGCATCGAAACGGAAAGAGAAACCTCTTTCG
>CAYSGX010000241.1:0-4064 GCA_964430605.1 uncultured Chitinophagaceae bacterium | reverse complement strand
CGGGAGTATCGAACTGATAGGACGAAACACCTAAATCTGCCAGTATGCCATCTACAGGAAAAGTGCCCAATGCCTTGAGGTATTTTTTGAGGTATTTAAAATTTTGATTTACAAACAACAGCCTTTCGTCTTGCACCACATTATTAGCTGCATCGGCATCCTGGTCGAATGCTACTAACTTCCCGTTTGCACTTAACTGTTTCAGAATTTCTTTGGAATGACCGCCCCCGCCATAGGTAACATCTACATATATTCCATCGGGGTTTATTTCCAGTGCGGCTATTGCTTCTGCTAACAAAACCGGCCGATGATAACTCATAGCTCATCTATTTCTTCGTTGCCCATTACACGCTCTGCCAAATCGGAATACTTATCGGAATCTTCGCTCAACATGGCATCGTAAACCTTGGGATTCCAGATTTCGATGATGCTTCCGTTTGCTGCAAGGATTACTTCGTTTTCTATATCGGCATATTCCATTAACTGGCGGGGAATCAACACACGTTCTGCAGTATCGAGCGATAACTCGGTAGCGCCACGCAAAAAGCTTCTTTTGAATTCGCGGTTTTCTTTTTTGAATGTGTTGAGCTTATTAATTCTGGCGAATACACGATCCCACTCGGTAACAGGATAGAGTACGAGGCATTTTTCAAAGCCGCGGTTTACGACAAACCTTCCCATATCGGCAGGCAATAGCTGCTTCAACAAGGCGGCAGGCACACGAAGCCTGTTCTTGTTGTCTATTGCGCATGAAAACTCACCGAGAAAGCCTGTCATTAAAAGGGATTTGATTAATTCAGAACTAATTTAAGGCAATTTTACCACAATTTCCCACTAAAGTCAAATATTATTGCACTATTTTTTATTCACATTATATTAACGTGTGGAAAAAGATAATAAAATTAATGATTTTAAGGAATTTTTTAATGGTGGTAGATTTTGGGAATAATTTTAAGAAAAAGTTTTGACAACAAGCGAAATTGTTTGGGGAGCGTGGATGTATTATCAGGCGATTGCACAAAAAATAAAGAGAGACGAATGGGAAGACTGTGCTGCCTGAAAGGATTATTATGAAAACTGCCTTGTAGTCTGGCAACGAGGCATTAATTAAGATTGATGTAAGCCGAAAAGTATTACGAGTAAGATTTTAATTCGTCCGTATAAGTTTCTAACACTATTTTTCAATATTACCATTATAGAATTACGCTTGAGTATTGCGTAATTAATAATAAAACATAGCTAGGAGTACTTTAATACAATTAACCAAAAAACTATTGCATTGCTGTTATTTGATGAAAGATTAACTAATGTGCTTTCATTAACTCAATAAAAGTTTCTTTCAAATCTTTGCTGAGCATAATTAATGAGCCATCGCTCATTTCTATAAAGCTGCCATCGGTTTTTAAATATCGTGTGGCGTGGTTGAGGTTAATGATGTGGCTTCTGTGTGAGCGGAAAAAGTTTTTATTACCCGTAAGTATTTCTTCAAACTCTTTAATGTTTTTGCTGGCAATAATTTTTTGCCCGTTTTGCAACACGATTTGGGTGTAAGCTCTTTCAGCCTGCAAATAAATAATATCGGCTACATTAATAAATAAAACACCATCGGCTACAGGTAAAGCAATTTTCTTAATAGTAGTGGCTTCAAAATTTTCTCTTAATACATTTAGCTGCGCATTAATGTTAGACCTGCCTTTGGCTTTTTTTACCTTTTCAATGGCGGCAATTAATAAATCTATATCTACCGGCTTCTGCAAAAAATCTAAAGCGCTTACCCTGAAAGCCTGCATGGCATATTCGCTGTAGGCAGTAACAAAAATTATTTCAAAATCGATGTTCTTAAAAAATTCTAACAACTGAAAGCCGTTATAGCCCGGCATATCAATATCTAAAAAAATAACATCGGGCTTATGCTCATTTATAGCGGCTACTCCGGTAGGTACATTATTACATTCAGCTACTATTTCTACATCGGTGCAATATTCAGTAATAAGGCTGCGCAACATATTACGCGCTTTCTCTTCATCGTCAATTATTATAGCTCTCATGTAATGGTTTAGAAGGTGTAAAACTAAAGTTTTTAATACTTTACAGGAATAGCGATTTCAACGCGAGTACCCAAGGCATTATTGTTTTCGTCTGTCAAATCTGTGTACACTACAGCAGTTTTTTCCGGTGTGTTATGGTTTATTAACGACAATCGTTTGGCGGTAGCTTCGCTGGCAAACGATTGCCCCATACGTTGTTTGTTTTGATTTATTTTTTCAGCGGCAGTTCTGCCAATGCCGTTATCTTCAATTGTTGCCAGCAAAATATTTTCCGCTTCATTTATGCTGAAATAAAGTTGAAGTTTTCTATTGGTTGCTTTGTGCATTAATCCGTGCTTTACGGCATTTTCAACATAAGGCTGAATTAATAAAGGAGGTAACTCTAATGAATATATGTCTATGGCTTCGGCTGTTTCGATAATGTAGTTAAAATCGTTTCCGAAGCGAAGCGCTTCTAAAGAAAGATATTGTTGCAGCATTTCTATTTCTTCGTGAAGCGAAATGTAAGCTTTGCCTGAGGCATGAAGAATTTTTCTGGTGAGTTGGCTAAATTGGCTGAGATGTTTATTGGCTAATCGTTTATCGCCCAGGAAAAATATTTCCTGAATAGAATTGAGCGCGTTAAAAATAAAATGCGGATTCATTTGTGCTTTCAACGCTTTCAGTTCGCTTTCGGTATGTTGCAGGCGAGCTTCTTTTAATTCAGCTTCACGTTTTTCGGCTTCGTATTTTGCGCGCAACACTTCGTTTTCTTTTGTTTTTTCAGCATCTAAAAATTCAAACTTCAGCTTCATGTAGTTCGATTGTGCTTCAAAAGCATTTTTGTAATCTTCAGCACGGGCATAGACAGGATATAAATCTTGATAGGCTTGAATCAGTTGTGTATTGGTTATTTTGTTCTTTCTTATTTCAACAGACTCATTAATGAGGCGGATGGCAGTTTGCAAATTGCCTAAAGCCGCCTCGATTTTACCTAATCGGAATTTGGCTATACCTACATTATAAATGTTGTTGAGTTGAGCGCTTAATTCAATATCTTTTTCAGCATATTGTTTTGCCGCTTCGAAATTAGAGAGTTGAATAAATGTGGTAGAAAGATTGCCATAACAAATAGCGATTTTATGATTCCAGCCACAATCTGTTGCCAGTTGAATGGCATATTCCAGGCATTCTACAGCTTTATGAAAAGCTTTCTTTCTGTAGTAAATGTTGAATTGGCACATCATATTGTCTGCAATGCTGATGTTCAGCTTCAGCGTTTTGAGTAGCGCCAGCGATTCATTGTAAAATTCTAAAGCAGCATCGTTGTTGTTTAAAATAGTATTAAGTGTACCAATGTGCATGAGCGCATAAGCCTGTTTGTAAACATTATTAGCAGCCTTTGAAATTTCAAGCGCCTTGTAAATATATCCGGCAGCTTTTTGTGTATCGGTTTCAGAATAGAAATGATAAGCATAAATATACACCTCTATGAGTAGCTCATGGTTGTTATCGGCTAAAGCCAATGTTTCACAATTATTTAAAATAGCAATGGCATCATCTTTCTTTTGCAGATAAAGGTTTAAAACCGCTTTTTGAAGCAATGCGGGTACTTCTGTTTTTTTATACTGAATGTGAATGCTTTTTTCTAAAACCGCATCAATCAACTTTTCCGCCTCATCAATTTTTTGTTCGTTTAGTTTCTGTTCAGATTGAAACAAAGCAATTTCTAAAAGAAATTTTTCGTCAGTAATTTTTTGTTCTGCCGGAAAAGATTCAATGTATTTATTAAGCAAATTAATATTACAATGAGATAAGAAAGTGAGTTGTTGTATTATAACCTGGAAGTCATTCTTTTCAATGCTGTTATCTATTGAAGCAATAATGTTTTGAGTATTGTTGGCTATATCTTCTTTAGTCATGCTGTAAAATTATATCAATTAGATACATTTAATACCAATTCTAATTTTAAAATAGTTTGGACTATTTTAAAATTTTAGAATGGTTTATGCCGTATCTAAATATGTTTAGTGCATT
>CAYSGX010000240.1:1274-5132 GCA_964430605.1 uncultured Chitinophagaceae bacterium | reverse complement strand
CTCCCGCCTTGCGCTCAGCCGCGTCAATCGTAATGGCTTCGGCAGGACAGGCAACCGCGCACAACCCGCAGGCGGTGCAGTTTTCGCGCCCCTGCTCATCGCGCTTCAGCACGTGCATACCCCTGTAAACAGGCGCGATGGAACGTTTTTGCTCAGGGTAACGCACGGTGGCTTTTCTTTTAAACAAATGCGAAATGGTAATAGCCATGCCCTGCAATATAGCGGGTAAATACATGCGCTCGAGCCAGTTGAGTTCGCGCTTGGTTACCGTTTTTTTCCTGTTGGTCAGTGCTTGCATATTGTTTTTATTTTCCGAAAAAAGTAATCCATGCTCCCGTGAGCAATACATTAATAATAGATAACGGTATCAATATTTTCCATCCCAGATTCATCAGTTGGTCGAAACGAAAGCGGGGTAATGTCCAGCGCACCCACATAAACAGGAATATGAAAAAGAATATTTTGGCAAACAAAATTGCCACGCTCAGCGTAGCCGCAAGGTTGGTTGAAAGCTCTAAACTGTCAATAAACGGAAAATGATAACCGCCAAAATAAAGCGTGGCGATAATGGCTGATGAAATGAACATGTGTATATATTCCGCAAACAGGAACAAGCCCAGCTTCATGGAACTGAATTCAGTATGAAACCCGCCCACTAATTCCGACTCGCTTTCGGGCAAATCAAAAGGCGCGCGACCGCTTTCGGCAAAAGCGCATATCAAAAAAATCATAAATCCCAACGGCTGGTAAAATATATTCCAATGACCGTGTTGCTGCATATCCACAATATCGCGCAGGTTAAGCGAACCCGATAGCAGCAGCAATGCTACCAGCGACATGCCAAGCGGCAACTCATAGCTTATCATCTGCGAAGCCGAGCGCAACGCCCCCATCAGTGAAAACTTGTTATTGCTTGCCCATCCGCCAATCATAATGCCGTATCCGCCAATAGATACCATTGCGAAAATATACAGCATACCTACATTGAGATTGGCTACCTGTAAGCTAAATTCCCTTCCGTTAATATCAAACGATTTTCCCCAGGGAATAATCGCACTGGTCATTAAAGCGGTAATCATAAAGATGGCAGGCGCAATAATGAACAACATGCGGTTGGATGTATTCGGAATAATTTCTTCTTTCAGAAACATTTTTACGCCATCGGCAAGCGGTTGCAGCAAGCCGAAGGGCCCGGCACGGTCGGGGCCCACTCTGTCCTGCAACCATGCGGCTACCTTGCGTTCCCCGTAAGTGGAATATGCCGCTATGCCCAAGCTGACAAGAAAAATAATAACAATAAGAATGGTTTTGTCTAACAGCAGCTCAATCTCCATCAGCTTTCCAATTGTTTAATTTCGTTTAACTTAAATTCTTTCGGCTTCACTAAGTTTTTGTATTTGTTTGCTGAAATTACCGAATGGCGTTTTACTTCATACACGCCTTCAATAGTCCAGTCGGATGTTTTCTTTTTATCGAAGCGGCAGGTATCGCAGATAAATGCTTCCACCTCGCCCCACTGGTCTTTGCGCCCGGTAACGCGCAACACGTCTTCGCCCTTATACCATAGCGTTACCTTGCCCGAACATTTATCGCAATCGCAGTGGGCAAGCATGGGCTTGGTAAACCACACGCGGCTTTTAAAGCGGAAAGTTTTATCGGTAAGCGCGCCTACGGGACATACATCAATCATATTTCCCGAAAAATCATTATCAACCGCTTCTTTTATATAAGTAGATATTTCAGCATGGTCGCCACGATTAATTACGCCATGCACTCTGCCGTCAGTTACCTGCTCCGCCACTTTAACACAACGGTAGCAAAGAATGCAGCGATTCATGTGCAACTGGATTTTTTCGCCTATATCAATTTTATCGAACGTTCTGCGCTCAAACTCGGTGCGGGTTTTGTAGCCGCCATGCTCGTAGCTTAAATCCTGTAAATGACATTCGCCCGCCTGATCGCAAACGGGGCAATCCAAAGGATGGTTAAGCAATAAAAACTCCACCACGCCTTTGCGGGCATCCAATACTTTTTCGGAAGAAGTATTTTTTACCTCCATGCCGTCCATCACAGTTGTGCGGCAACTTGCCACCAATTTGGGCATGGCGCGTGGGTCTTTTTCCGAACCTTTGGTAACTTCCACCAGGCAGGAACGGCAGTAGCCACCGCTTGTTTTCAGCTTGCTGTAATAACACATAGCCGGAGGAGCTACCTCCGCACCTATTGTTCGTGCTGCCTGCAAAATGGTTGTACCGTCAGGAACTTCTATGGTTATACCGTCTATGGTTACTTTTGCCATGTTGGTTCAGGTTTTTTATATTCCATGTTGTTGCTACTCGGTCTGACCTTGGTCAGACTGTTTTTTGGTTCATAAAACAGCTGTCGGCTTTCTTCGGAAATATGACGCTGATGATTGATAAAACTTAAATCATCTTTTTCCCATCCGAATAAACGGAAAAGCAGTTCTTTATTACAGATGGTTCCGTTTCGCAATCCTGCATAATCGGAAGCGGACGAATAACGCCAGCCGGTGTTTTTTTCAGCTAATCCTGCCGCCACAGGATTTTGGTGAATGTAGAAAAAACATTCTTCCGCATAGCTGAACATGCTGCTGTTGCTACCACCTTCTACTAACTTTGCCTGTGTTTTTTGCCTGAACAACGAACCGACAAAATTCTTTTTCTGATTAATTTCATGGGCATACATGCTCAACAACCTCCTGAACCCGTCTGACGCCGATTGAATGGTAATAGCCCCAAGCGGTTTTTCCACAATACTTTTTGGGGTTGCATAAACAAGAAAATGAAAATGATTGGGCATTAAGCAATAACTTAAAGTTTCGCATTTTCCCGAAATCAGTTCCCGATACTTTTTCAGAAACAACAGGTAATCTTCTTCACCGAAGAAAATTTTCTGGCGGTTGTTGCCTTGGTTGTAGATATGATAAATATTATCTGCCTGAAGTTTCATAATACTTAGTCTGACCTTGGTCAGATTTTTTCCGGTTTTTCAATTCACAAAAATACACAAATACAAGTCTGACCAAGGTCAGACCGTGTTGCTGCCCACTAAATTGTTGCAATGAAAATAGTATTTCGTTTCTTTTATTTCATCAGGGTTGGTAATGAGGGCTTCAAATTCGCTGCGGAAGTGGCGGATGGCGCTGGCAACGGGCCACGCAGCCGCATCGCCAAGCGGACAAATAGTATTGCCTTCAATTTTGCGCTGAATATCCCACAGCAAATCAATATCTTCCTTAGAACCGTGCCCGTCAATAATTTTGTGCAGGATTTTTTCCATCCACGCTGTTCCTTCACGGCAGGGGCTGCATTGCCCGCAGCTTTCATGGTGGTAAAAGCGGGTGAAGTTCCACAGGTTTTTTGCGATGTTGGTGGTTTCATCCATCACGATAAATCCGCCCGAGCCGAGCATTGTTCCTGTGGCAAAGCCTCCATCCGCAAGGCTTTCGTATGACATCAGGCGGGGTTCGCCATTAGCTGTTTTCAGAATAAGATGCGCAGGTAAAACAGGTACGGAAGAACCTCCGGCAACAACGGCTTTCAATTGTTTGTCATTTAATATGCCACCGCAATATTCATCGCTGTAAATAAATTCTTCCACCGGAACGCCCATTTCAATTTCATATACACCGGGCTTTTTGATGTGTCCCGATGCAGATATAAGCTTCGTTCCCGTAGAACGCCCGATACCCGTTTTTGCATACTCTTCGCCTCCGTTATTGATAACAGGAACAACTGCGGCAATAGTTTCTACATTATTAACCACCGTAGGACATTCATACAGCCCTTTCACGGCAGGGAAAGGCGGCTTTATTCGCGGGTTACCGCGCTTGCCTTC
>CAYSGX010000240.1:0-1264 GCA_964430605.1 uncultured Chitinophagaceae bacterium | reverse complement strand
CGGTATGTACATACAAATCAAGGTTGTATCCCGTGCCGAGAATGTTTTTTCCGAGCCAGCCGTTTGTATATGCTTCGGCAATGGCTTTTTCTAATATGCGGGCAATGTAAAAATACTCACCACGAATATATATATAGGAAGTATTCGCGCCCAGCGCATAGCTTGAAGTAATCATGCCTTCTACCAACAGATGTGGTATGCGCGACATCAGATAGCGGTCTTTGAAAGTGCCGGGCTCCGATTCATCAGCATTGCATACTAAGTAGCGGGGAACGCCTTCGGGTTTTGCCAAGAAACTCCATTTCATGCCTGTCGGGAAGCCCGCGCCTCCGCGCCCGCGCAACCCTGATTTTTTTACTTCTTCCACCACTTCATCAGAGGTCATGGTTTTCAGCACTTTTTCAACGCTACGGTATCCGCCTGTTTTTCGGTAAGCATCATATCCCTGTATGCCTTCAACGCTGATGTGCTCCAATAATAATTTCTTTCCCATGCCGACTTAATATTTTTCTATGGTTACTTCGTCAAAATAGGTTTTCCGGGTATTTTCGTTTTTCCATGTTTCAATAAGCCTGTCCACTTTCTCAAAGGTGAGGTTTTCATGGAATTGTGCGCCACACATAAGCATAGGAGCGGTTCCGCAGCTACCGAGACACTCAACGGTTTTAAGGGTAAACATGCCATCAGCAGTGGTTTCGCCATCTTTAATGCCTAATTCTTTTTCAAAATGTTGTATAATGTCTTCCGCTCCGCGCAGCCAGCATGAACTGGTGCGGCATATTTCAACCAGGCATTTGCCAGTGGGCTTCAGGTTGAACATACTGTAAAACGAAGCTACTTCATATACTTCAATAGGCTGAATATTCAGCAGCGAAGCGATATAATCCATTGCGGGAACACTCAGCCAGCCGTCAAATTCCGCCTGTGCTAAATGCAGCAATGGAATTAACGCTGATTTTTGCTTTCCTTCAGGATACCTTGCAATAATTTTCTGTGCTGTCGCAAGTGTTTCTTCGCTGAATTTTATTTCTTTTTGTTCGCTCATTTTCTTCGTTTATGCGTCAAGTTCCCCCGCTATTACGTTTAAACTGCTCATAGTTACAATGGCATCTGACAACATGCTGCCTTTAATCATTTCAGGATATGCCTGGTAACAGATAAAACACGGCCTGCGGAAATGCAGGCGGAATGGCGCTCTGCCTCCATCGCTAATCAGGTAAAAGCCAAGTTCTCCATTGCCTCCTTCTACCGGAAAGTACACCTC
>CAYSGX010000239.1:0-5132 GCA_964430605.1 uncultured Chitinophagaceae bacterium | reverse complement strand
GGGGCGAGGAAAGCCTGTGGAAGTTGCTGCAAGCCAGCAATGGGGTGAGGCTTCCCCCCTGCCACAAAAAAAAACATTTGTTTATTCAAAAAAATTACTACATTCGGAAAAGAAACCTACAGGATAACACGCACATCTTATAGGTTTTTTAAACTAAAAATCTTTTCAACCCTTAGCCATGTATCGCACCGCTGCTTCGCTGAAAAATTTTCCGGCTGAAAAGGTTTGCTGTTATACTCCCACTGTCGCATTAAATTATAGCGCCACTTATACCTCAACTCATATAGCGTTTTACAAGGTATATACACCCTCTCTGCTACAGCGAAGATACCCTGTGCACATGCATAACCTTTTCCCGCTACAGCGGAGACACCCTGTGCACATGCGTAACCCCTCCCCGCTATGTCGGGAAGCATCTATTACCAATCTAATCAATAATTTAAACATAAATTTATTATTTAACTGAAAAACAATTCAGCTATGGCTATCATCACACGCAAATTACCACAAAGCAACCTTTCGCCCTGTTATTCCAAGTCTTCCAGCATAGCCATTTATGCAGCCGGGGGCGACTTGGAATGTTTTATGAAAAGAAGTCTCTGACTTCACCAACTACCTGCGTAAACTGAATATTTTTTATACTGGGCAACAAGCCCCATAAAGAATAATCAGGAAAAATATAGCATGAAGAACATTTATAAACTTGCGGGTATTTGTGAGTTAGCGGCAAGTTACTCTAGCACACAACCCTTACAGACAAGAAAACTAAAAACTTAAACTAATACACAATAAAAAGTGGAGACCAGATACCACTTTAAAAACGGGGCGATACTGAAAAGCCAAACGAGTAGGAATCATAATAACAAACAAAATGAAAAAACAAAACATCATTTTACTTTTAGCAATCGTTTCTTTTACACTTTTGCATTTTAAATCTTTCGCTTTAATGAAGAAGCCGCAAAAAGGTACTTCAAACATTCTTGTCGTTTTACTAAATGACGATAGTAGAGTTATGATAAGGATTTATGAAGCTGTTCCAAACTCATTTCAATCTTCTCAAATTGTAATTACTAAAGACGGAGAAACGGAAAAAATAGATTTAAAGCCTTTAAAAGCGGGTAACAGGGAAGAAAACGATAAAATCATTTTCCAAACATTAACCCGCTTTTTAAAAAAAGGGTACAAAATTGAAAATTCTACTTCCTGTGGTTCCAATGATGTAGCATGTACTATCATGACTTACATTTTGGTAAAGGAATAAATTCTGTCCCTATCTTCGAATTTAACAATCAATAAATGAAACGGACAAAAGCAAACGCAAGACACAAACCTGCCGCTAACATGGAATTTGAAGAAATTTAAAAAAGATGGGTCCCACTGGTAGTAGCATCCGCTACTACCCACTTACAAGATGCCACAGATTTTAAAAACACCAACCATCATTTTCTGTGAAATCTTTTAATCCTTTTTAAATCTGTGATGCTGATGAATTAGCAAACCATCAAAAAGACTTGCCAAGTTTTTAAAACTTGGTAAGTCTGCTCAAAGCAAGTAAAGACCCAAGTCCCCAGTAACTATAATGAACCCCACTCTGATCTTAGCATCCGCTAACACCAACACAAATATTTTGACTAAAACGGTATAAAATTCACAACCCATCATAAATATTATCTTTGCGCCCTAATTAAGAATGAGCATGGCGTTAGCAGATGAATTGAAGATTCGCAGAACATTTGGCATTATCAGCCACCCCGATGCGGGAAAAACCACACTTACCGAAAAATTACTTTTATACGGTGGCGCTATTCAGGTAGCAGGAGCCGTAAAATCTAATAAAATAAATAAAACCGCCACTTCCGATTTTATGGAAATTGAGAAGCAGCGTGGTATCTCGGTAGCCACTTCGGTAATGAGTTTTCATTACAAAGGGCTGAAAATAAATATTCTCGACACGCCCGGTCACAAAGATTTTGCCGAAGATACTTACCGCACCTTAACTGCCGTTGATAGCGTGATACTGGTAGTTGACTGCGTGAAAGGCGTGGAAGAGCAAACCAAGAAACTGATGGAAGTGTGCCGCATGCGCAACACACCCGTGATTGTGTTTATCAATAAAATGGACAGGGAAGGCAAAGACCCTTTCGATTTGGTAGAAGAAATTGAAGAAGAACTAAAAATAAAGCTGCAACCGCTTAGCTGGCCCATTAATATTGGCAGCAATTTTAAAGGCGTATATAATTTGTTTGAAAAAAGCCTGAACCTGTTTACCCCCGGAAGATTCCGCTTAGATGAAGAAGAACTGATTCAGGTAGATGATTTAGGCGATGAATTTTTAGACAGGAAATTAGGCGAAAGGGATGCCGGGCAAATTCGTCAGGATATTGAACTGATAGAAGGGGTTTATGACGAGTTTGATGTAAAGAAATATTTAGCGGGCGAATTGTCTCCCGTGTTTTTCGGCAGCGCGGTAAATAATTTCGGAGTGAGAGAATTGCTCGATGCCTTTATCACTTTTGCGCCCACACCGCTTTCGAGAGCTACCGATGTGCGCACCGTGCAGCCCGATGAAAAGAAAATGACAGGCTTTGTGTTTAAAATTCATGCCAATCTCGACCCTAAACACAGAGACAGAATTGCCTTCTTGCGCATCGTATCGGGAACATTTGAGCGCAACAAATTTTACCGCCACAATCGCTTAGAGAAAGAAGTAAGGTTTAATAACCCCACCAGTTTTTTGGCGCAAGATAAAACCGTAATTGATGAAGCTTTTCCGGGTGATGTGGTAGGCTTGTACGATACCGGAAACTTTAAAATTGGCGACACACTTACAGAAGGCGAGAAGTTGCAATTCACCGGCATTCCAAGTTTTTCGCCTGAAATATTTAAAGAACTGGTGAATGCCGACCCTATGAAGACCAAACAGTTAGAAAAAGGTATTCGCCAGTTGACTGATGAAGGTGTAGCGCAGTTGTTTTTTTACAGAATTGGTAACCGGAAAATTGTAGGTACTGTAGGAGAATTGCAGTTTGAAGTAATACAATACCGCCTGCAACACGAATATAGCGCTTCGTGCCGTTTTCAGCCTATGAATTTATATAAGGCTTGCTGGATAACTACCGATGATAAAGCCGCGCTCGATAAGTTTTTAAAATACAAAGCCAACGATGTGGTAGAAGATAAAGATGGTAATCTGGTGTTCTTAGCGCAATCGGAATGGATGCTGAAAATAGCCAAAGACGATTATCCTGAAATTACTTTCCACTTCAATTCAGAATTTAAAACAACTAAGGCGGTGAGTTAAAGTATAGGTTTGAAAAATGCGATTATCATCAAATGTTAAAAACCTTATTCTTTGTAGCATACTTGTGCTGACATTTTTTCTATCTTTGACCAATCTGCAAAACTGATGAAGCCTCGCATCATTTTAGATAGTAAAAAATTTGCGCTCACCATTGAACGGTTGTGCCATCAGTTAATCGAAAATCATAAAGACTTTTCCAAAACAGCCATCATAGGTATTCAGCCCAGAGGTATCCATTTATCTAAACGAATCAGGCAACGCCTTTTAGCCATTAACCCTAAGTTGAAATTCGAGAGCGGAGTTATGGACATTACTTTCTATCGCGATGATTTCCGGAGAAGAGAAAACCCTTTAACGCCCAGCACTACACAGTTAGATTTTTCGGTAGAAGGTAAAAAAGTGGTGTTGATTGATGATGTGCTGTTTACCGGCAGAACCATTCGTGCTGCTATGGACGCGCTGCTCGACTTTGGCAGGCCCGAGCAGGTAGAATTATTGGTTTTAATTGACAGAAGGTTTACCAGAGACTTGCCCATTCAGGGCGATTATATCGGGAAAACTATTGACAGCATTGAATCGGAACACGTAAAAGTAGAATGGGCTGAAATTGATAAAGCCGATGCTGTTTGGATTTTAACAACAAACGAAAAAGAAAAATGAGTTCATTAAGTGTCAATCATTTATTAGGAATTAAAAACATTACTAAACAAGACATTGACCTTATTTTTCAAACAGCCGACCAGTTTAAAGAAGTTTTAAACCGCCCCATAAAAAAAGTACCTTCTCTTCGCGACATCACTATCGCTAATGTGTTTTTTGAAAACTCTACCCGCACACGTATTTCTTTCGAGTTGGCAGAGAAACGCCTTTCGGCAGATATTGTAAATTTTTCAGCATCGGGTTCTTCGGTAAAAAAAGGTGAAACGCTGGTAGATACCGTTAAGAATATATTGGCAATGAAGGTAGATATGATTGTGATGCGGCACGCCAGCCCCGGTGCTTGTGTGTTTTTATCGAAACATATCGATGCGCAAATTATTAACGCGGGCGATGGCACGCATGAGCACCCTACACAAGCGCTGTTAGATGCTTACTCAATTCGTGAAAAATTAGGTAAAGAACTGAAAGGCGTGAAAGTGGCAATCGTAGGAGATATTACACATTCTCGCGTAGCGCTATCAAATATATTTTGTTTGCAGAAATTAGGCGCGGAAATAATGCTTGCAGGCCCGCCAACACTTATTCCCAAACATCATGAAGCACTGGGTATAAAAGTTACTTACAACGTGCAGGAAGCGCTTGAATGGTGCGATGTAGCCAATGTGTTGCGCATACAATTAGAGCGTCAGGATATTAAATATTTCCCTTCACTAAGAGAATACGCTCTTTTCTTCGGAATTAATAAAGAGCTTTTAGATAAGCTGAAAAAGAAAATCGTTGTGATGCACCCGGGGCCAATTAACAGGGGAGTAGAGCTTTCTTCTGATGCTGCCGATTCCGACCAGTCTATAATTCTGCAACAAGTAGAAAATGGCGTGGCTATCAGAATGGCGGTTTTGTATTTACTTGCCGATAAAAGTAAAGTGCTTAAATAATCTGAGTTCGGGATAAGAAATTTCAACAACATTGATGCCGTCAGCTAAAGTCCCGATGAATATCCTACCGTACGGACACATTTTTATTATAACCACAATAGAAACATAGTTGTTATGTCTTTGTTTCATAGCGCTTTGACTTTATTATTAAGGTCTGAGCCTGCTATTGTATCCCGCTTGCCGGGACTATGTTTCGCTTAAAACAGGCATCAGGCAATCATAGTTTTGCAAGCAAA
>CAYSGX010000238.1:0-5136 GCA_964430605.1 uncultured Chitinophagaceae bacterium | reverse complement strand
TGCGAGGAAAGCGCGTCGAGTCACTCACCATTGTTTTAAGTTTTTATTTAATTCAGGGGTAAGAAATAAAACTTTCTTGCCGTTTAAACCTAAATTCTTTACTAACTCAGTAAAGCTTTTAGTTTTAGGCTGGTCGAAGTTTAAATCTTCAATTACCAATAAACCGTTTTCTTTCGCTTTGTGAGAAAGAGCTGATTTACGTGCTAACTGTTTTAATTTCAAATTCAGTTTAAAACTGTAATCTCTGGGCCTTGGGCCAAATACTCTCGGGCCACCATAGAACAAAGGGTTTTTGATGCTGCCTTTACGAGAGCCACCGGTACCTTTTTGTTTATGCAACTTTCTGGTTGAACCTGAAATTTCAGATTTTTCTAAAGTTTTAGAAGTGCCTTGTCTTTGATTGGCAAGATACTGCTTAACGGAAAGGTAAATCGCATGATCGTTTGGCTCGATGCCAAAAACCTCATCAGCAAGAGTAACTTCTCTGCCTGTTTCTTTTCCGTCTTTATTTAATACTTTGAGTTTCATATTATTGACTACTTCTCGATAGTTACGAATGAATTATTATGGCCAGGAATCGCCCCTTCAATGAAGATTAAATTCTTTTCGGCAAATACTTTAACTACTTTCAGGTTTTTAACCTTTACACGGTCGTTACCCATTCTTCCTGCCATGCGAATACCTTTGAATACTCTTGATGGCCAAGATGACGCGCCCATTGAACCCGGTGCACGCAAACGGTTGTGCTGACCGTGTGATGCCATACCAACTCCACTGAAACCGTGTCTTTTTACAACACCCTGAAAGCCTTTACCTTTAGAAGTACCTACTACATTAACTTTTTCACCTTCCTGAAAAATATCAACCGCAACAGTTTCCCCGGCTGTTTTTTCAAAATCGAAGTCTCTAAACTCTATTACTTTAGCTTTAGGCGTGGTATCAGACTTTTTAAAATGCCCTAATAATGCTTTAGGAGTATTTTTTTCTTTACGATTGCCGGTACCTAACTGAACAGCATTGTAACCATCGGTTGCAACAGTTTTAACCTGAGTAACCACATTAGGTGTTACTTCAACAACCGTTACGTTTACCTGATTACCTTTTGCATCAAAGATGCTGGTCATTCCGACTTTTTTTCCAATTAATCCTTTCATGGCTAACTAAACTTTAATTTCTACATCAACACCACTTGGCAATTCTAACTTCATCAAAGCGTCAATGGTCTTTGATGTAGAGCTATAGATATCCATTAACCTTTTGTAGGTGCTTAACTGGAACTGCTCTCTAGCTTTTTTATTTACGTGTGGCGAACGCAACACTGTAAATATTTTCTTTTGTGTTGGCAACGGAATTGGTCCGGCTACCACAGCACCTGACATACGAACGGTTTTCACAATTTTCTCGGCAGATTTATCTACTAAGCTGTGGTCGTATGACTGCAATTTTATGCGAATTCTCTGTGTCATCTTTATAAAGATTATTCTTCTTCTACTTTAACTTTTCCTTTAGCCTTGGCAATTACGTTTTCAGCAATGTTGTTAGGTGCCGGTGCATAGTGGCTAAATTCCATAGTTGATGTTGCACGACCGGAAGTCAATGTTCTCAACTGTGTAACATAACCAAACATTTCACTCAAAGGCACTTTCGCTTTAATCGCGTTAGCGTTACCTTTCATTTCCATACCTTCCATTAAACCTCTTCTGCGGTTTAAATCACCTACCACTTCACCGGTATATTCTTCAGGTGTAATTACTTCTACTTTCATGATTGGCTCCAGCAACTGAGGGCCTGCGTTAATAGCCGACCTGCGGAATGCTAAACGGGCACAAATTTCAAATGAAGCGGTATCAGAATCCACATCGTGGTATGAACCATCGAACAGGCGTACTTTCAAGCTGTCTAAATTGTAACCTGCCAACACACCGGTATTCATTGCTTCTTTAAAGCCTTTTTCTACCGCTGGTACAAATTCGCGCGGAATAGAGCCTCCGAAGATATCGTTAACAAATTGCAAACCTTCTTTACCTTCATCAGCAGGGCCAATTTCAAATTGAATATCGGCAAACTTACCACGGCCACCGGATTGTTTCTTATATGTTTCACGGTGAGTGATTGTTTTAGTGATATGCTCTTTGTAAGCAACCTGAGGCGCTCCCTGGTTACATTCTACTTTAAACTCTCTTCTCAAACGGTCAACGATAATCTCTAAGTGCAACTCTCCCATTCCGCTGATAACTGTTTGCGCGGTTTCTTCATCGTATTTCACTTTGAAAGTAGGGTCTTCTTCAGCTAACTTGGCTAAAGCCATACCTAACTTATCAACGTCAGCCTGAGTTTTAGGCTCAATCGCTAAACCGATAACCGGCTCAGGGAATGTCATTGCTTCTAAAACAATTGGTTTTGTTTCGTCACAAAGCGTATCGCCTGTTCTGATTTCTTTAAAACCTACTGCTGCGCCAATATCACCTGCTTCGATAGTATCGATTGGGTTTTGTTTGTTGGCGTGCATTTGTAATATACGGGAGATACGCTCTTTTTTGCCCGAACGGCTGTTCAACACATAAGAGCCTGAATCTAATTTACCTGAATATACACGGAAGAAAGCCAAACGACCAACGAAAGGATCGGTCATGATTTTGAAAGCCAAAGCCGCAAAAGGTTCTTTTGCATCGGGCTTGCGGATTTCTTCAGCATCCGTTTTAGGATTAGTACCTGTAACAGCTTCGATATCCATAGGTGAAGGAAGGAATTCGATAACCGCATCTAACATAGCCTGAACACCTTTGTTTTTGAAAGATGAACCACACATCATCGGGATGATGGCCATATTGATAGTAGCTAAACGAATAGCATTCTTCAACTCGTCAACTGTAATTGAATTTGGATCGTCAAAGAATTTTTCCATCAACTTGTCGTCAAATTCAGCAACTTGTTCAACAAGGTTTTGGCGGTATTCATCTACCTGCTCTACCATGTCGGCAGGAATGTCGATTACCTTATAAGTCATACCGTAGTTGTCTTCATCCCAAACAATTGCTTGTTTAGTAATTAAATCAACTACACCTTTAAATGTTTCTTCCGCACCAATAGGCAATTGTAATGGCACAGGGTTAGCGCCTAACATTTCTTTAACCTGTTTTACAACAGATAAGAAATCGGCACCTGCACGGTCCATTTTGTTTACAAAACCTACACGGGGTACTTTATAACGGTTAGCCTGACGCCAAACTGTTTCTGACTGAGGCTCAACACCACCTACTGCACAAAACAACGCTACCAAACCATCCAGTACACGCAATGAACGCTCTACCTCTACGGTAAAGTCAACGTGCCCGGGAGTATCAATAAGGTTAATCTTATAATCTTTAGTCTGACCGGCTAAAGGCTGACCTTGCTCTGTAGGGTATTTCCAAAAAGTTGTAGTAGCAGCAGATGTAATAGTAATACCACGCTCTTTCTCTTGCTCCATCCAGTCCATGGTAGCGCCACCGTCATGCACCTCTCCTATCTTATGAGATATTCCTGTGTAAAAAAGAATACGCTCAGATGTAGTAGTTTTACCTGCATCAATATGTGCTGCAATTCCAATGTTTCTCGTAAATCGTAGGTCGCGTGCCATTGTTATTTTATCTTACTGGTGTTTTTCTTTATACTTTAATTATAAATTATCTGAAATGCGCAAATGCTTTATTTGCATCGGCCATTCTGTGAACATCTTCACGTTTTTTCACCGCAGCACCTTCACCTTTAGAAGCTGCAACAATTTCTGCCGCAAGTTTTTCTGCCATAGTTTTTCCTTTTCTGTCGCGGGCATAACGGATTAACCATTTAATGCCTACAGAAATTTTTCTATCGGGACGCACTTCTGTTGGAATTTGAAAAGTAGAACCTCCGATTCTGCGGCTTTTCACTTCTACCGAAGGGCTAATATTCGCCAATGCTTTTTTCCAAATCTCTAAGCCGTTCTCTTCTTTAGTATTTTTTTCTACTAAAGCAATCGCATCGTAGAAAATTACAAAAGCTGTACTTTTTCTACCTTCCCACATCAGATTATTTACAAACCTGGTTACCAGCGTATCATTAAACTTAGGATCGGCCTCTAAAGGTCTTTTCTTAGCAGATGCTTTTCTCATCTTATTACTTAATTAAATTAATTATAACTAGGTTATACTCTATTAATACTCTCTATATAATATACTAAAATCCTGAATTATTTTTTAGGTCTTTTAGCACCGTACTTAGAGCGGCTTTTCTTGCGGTTTTTAACACCGGCAGTATCAAGCGCACCACGCACGATATGGTAACGTACACCAGGTAAGTCTTTCACCCTTCCACCGCGAACCAGCACGATAGAGTGTTCCTGTAGGTTATGACCTTCGCCCATGATGTAGGCAATAATTTCAACTTTGTTCGTTAGACGAACTTTGGCGACTTTTCTGAGAGCAGAGTTTGGTTTTTTAGGGGTAGTAGTGTACACACGTGTACATACTCCGCGCTTTTGCGGGCATGCGCCTAATGCCCTTGACTTGCTCGGAGCCTTGATTGTTTCGCGGCCTTTTCTTACTAATTGTTGAATGGTTGGCATTCTTATTTAACTCTTTTACCTTTTAAAACGGATGGCAAAGGTAGTATTTCACTTTTGAAAAAGCAAAACGATTTATAAAATATTTTTAGTTAAGCGTGGAAAAAATACAGATTGCTATATTCTATTGGGCTTTCAGCAAGATATTTTGAGGGATATTTTGAGAAAAGATGATGTTTTTGAAGCAAAAAACAGACAATATTCCGGTAGTATTTAGAAATATTACCGGTATTAACGAGTTGTGTTTAACGTGTTTTTGTGTTTTGATACCTGCATTAACTAAACTAAAAGCCTCTCCTAAATTTACGAGTGATTATTAGAAATAAAATAACACACGCAATTAGAAATTTCTTTTTACCTGTTGTTTGTTTTTCATTACATGGGATTTGCTTCATCAACAAAATCCATATTATTTAAATACTGAAGCGAAAGCTAAATATCTATACCGAAAATAATCCGGTACAAGTTGTGGTTATATTTTTAAGAACATCATACCGTTGGCTGTAAAGCCTCACCCCATTGATATATTGTACTTGCTGATAGCTGGCAGGGTT
>CAYSGX010000237.1:0-5162 GCA_964430605.1 uncultured Chitinophagaceae bacterium | reverse complement strand
AACGTTTCGGGGCTTTGCGAGGGAGCGGATTTTAATTGATACAAAAAAGGTTTGCGGCATTCTTATTGAAAATTCATTGCACAGTGCCAATATTTCAGAAAGTATTGTGGGTATTGGCTTAAATATTAATCAAACTGAATTTTCTCCGGAAGCAAAAAATGCTACTTCTTTAAAAATGGCTACTGCCGAAAATTATTTATTACCAACTGAATTAGAATTATTGCTGAACTATTTAGACAAATTTTATTTGCAGCTAATGCAGGGCAGGCATCATTTATTACGCGAGCAATATTTGCAAAATTTATTCAGGCTGAATGAAAAACATGCTTTTATGCTGAATAAAGAAAATATTGAAGGCATCATCAAAGGCGTTAACCTTTCGGGGCAATTAGAAATATTGATTGACAATAAACTGCAACGGTTTAATAATAAAGAAATCGGGTTTGTGTATTGATATATTTTTGCCATATTTATAATTCAAAAAAATAAACCCATGAAAACATTAGCCCTACCAATGATTTTACTAACCATTATTTGCCTCAGTATTTCATCGTGTAAAAAGAAAAATGATGATGACGATTGTATTGATGGCAGCAACAACTTTAAATGTTTAAGCGTTAATCGTTCTGTAACTTACGCTTTTGATATGTTGTTTTATGATTACGACACAGCTACCTTTACTGTTGCAGAAGACTTGGGGAATGGTAAAAGAAAATTAAATATTGATTCAAGAAAAAATAATGAATCTGGATATTTCGCATCACCGCAATATTGGCAAGCATGCGGTAATGATCTTTATTCAGGATTAACTACAGATTTAACGAGTGCTCATTGGTGGATTTCTTTAAATTCAAATGTTGGTGATAAATGGAAAAGAATAAACAATGGAGTAACTAACAACTATGAATTGTTATCTAAAAATGAAACCGTTATTGTTCCTGCAGGAACTTTTTCAAACTGCTTAAAAATAACTTATAATCAATCGGGCACGATAAACACAGATACCTTTTATTTTCATCCCGAAATCTCGCTCGTAAAATATGATGGCTTTATGTTTTCTTATGAACTAATTTCTAAAAACTTTTAAAGATATTTTATGTAGGTATATTGTTTTTTTAAAACAAGTACTTTTATGTCTTTAAGAAATTTGAAACATATAATGACCGAACCTGCCCAAATTGCCGAAAACTTTATTAATCATACCAATCAGCACGTATTTCTTACAGGAAAAGCCGGTACAGGGAAAACTACTTTTCTGAAAAAAATTATTCAGACTACACATAAAAAAACTATTGTTGCCGCGCCCACAGGCATTGCCGCATTGAATGCAGGCGGTGTAACACTTCATTCACAGTTTCAGTTGCCCTTGGGTGGTTTTGTGCCGCAGGAAAGAGATTTGGTTTTACACGATTCATTAAAATTTGAAACTAAAAGTTCGCTGGCGCGCCACATGCGCATGAACGAAATAAAAAGAAAAACCATTCGCGAAGCAGAACTTTTAATTATTGATGAAGTAAGTATGCTGCGTGCCGATATTTTAGATGCGGTAGATTTTGTGTTGCAACATGTAAGAAGAAAAAAACAGCCGTTTGGCGGTGTTCAGGTTTTGTTTATTGGCGACTTGCTGCAATTACCTCCTGTTATTAAAAACGATGAATGGGAAGTGTTGAGAGAACATTATGACAGTCCGTTTTTTTTCGATGCGCAAGTGCTTAAAGAAATTCCGCCTGTATATGTTGAGTTAGATAAAATATACCGGCAAAGCGATAAAGATTTTACCGATATACTGAACAACTTGCGCTATAACCAAATGACGCAAGACGATGTGTTGCGGCTGAATGATTACTACAGAAGCGGCTTTACACCGGCCCCTGAAGAAGGTTATATTACTTTAACTACACACAATCGTTTTGCCGATGATATTAATCAAAAAGAGTTAAGAAAATTAACCACTTCCGAATATGCTTATGAAGCGGATATTGAAGGCGAGTATGGCGAAAATATTTTTCCCTGCGAGAAAAAATTAATCCTGAAAGAAGGCGCGCAGGTAATGTTTATTAAAAACGATACTACCCGGGAGCAACGCTATTTCAACGGGAAAATTGGCTGGGTGCATAGTTTGGAGAAAGATAAAATAGTTGTGAAAACCGATGATGGCAATACCATTAATGTAGAAGAGCATGTCTGGAAAAATATTCGTTACGAAGTAGATGAAAACTCCAAAGACATTAAAGAAGATGTGTTGGGCACGTTTGCGCAATATCCGCTGCGGTTGGCATGGGCCATTACCATTCACAAAAGCCAGGGCTTAACTTTCGATAAAGCGATATTAGATGTGCGCAATGTTTTTGCCGCGGGGCAAAGCTATGTTGCCCTTTCGCGGTTAAGAAGTTTAGATGGACTGGTGCTAAGCGCGCCTTTTGGAAGAAGCGGCATTAACAATAATGAATCGGTTATTCAATTTGAAAACACCAAACAGCAACAGGGCGACACAGGCAATATTTTCAAATATGCTTCGGCACAATATTTAGAAGATTTTGTATTGCAGCTTTTTGATTTTTCTGAAGTAATAAGACAGTGGAAATATCATTTGTCTTCTTATAACAAAGAAGAAGGCCAATCGGAGAAACAACAGCAATTTGACTGGGCTGTAGAGCAATCGGAATTAGTTTTTAAACTGGCCGATACCGCTTCGCGATTCAACAGGCAGTTGTATAGTTTGTTTAGTGAAAAGCCATTGAACATTAGTTTTTTACTGGAGCGGCTGCAAGCTGCCAAAAATTATTTCGATACGCCACTGAAAAATTTACTTACCGGAATTGTATTGCACCGCAAAAAAATGATGCAGCTAAAACGCACTAAAACTTATACCAACGAATTGGAAGAATTAGATGCGCAGTTAATGAAACGGCTGAAAGACATGTATAAGGCTTGCTTGCTCACTGATGCCCTGGCAAATAATGTTATGCTGAATAAAGAAACATGGGAAGCAGGCTTTGATATGTCGTGGCGCATAAAACTGAATTTTACTGAAGTAACCGCGGAAGCGACACCTAAGAAGAAGAAAAAAGAAAAAGGCGAAACTTATAAAGAAACACTATTAATGTATAAAGAAGGCAAAAGCATAGATGAAATTGCTGTCGCCCGGGGGCTTACTGTTACTACTGTTGAAGGGCACTTCGCCCGGTGGATAAAACAAGGCGAAATTAATATCAGCAAAGTATTGCCGCCTGAAAAATTGTTCCCAATTCTGGAGGCTATGAAAAAACAAACCGAGCCTTCTTTAACCAATCTGAAAATAGCGTTGGGCGATAATTTTTCTTTTGGAGAAATAAGAATGGCGGTTGCTTATAACGAAAGGCAAAATAATACTGCACATTAAATCTGATAGCAAGCAAAAAAATATGGTACTGAATGTTGAAGCGAAACCCAATGCACGAAAAAATGAATTCAGTATCGTAAATGAAAACACTATTAAAGTGCGCATTAAAGCACAGCCTGTAGATGGCAAAGCGAACGAGGCAATTATTGAATACCTCTCTGAGATTTTTCAGGTATCAAAATCAAAAATCGCCTTGCTGAAAGGCGCTACTTCAAAGTTTAAACGTTTTGAAATAGCTGTTGATGAAAGCGCTGTTTATGCTGTTACAAAATCTTCATGAAGTAAATCGGGACTATTATCCAGTTGCAGCAGTTGGGCATGCAACAGGGTGTTCCTTCTTTGGCTAATGGATAGTAAGTCGCCAAATGCTTCTTTTGGTAATTTTTCCATAGTTTTTTGTGTTTTTCAGTCCTGAAATAATAAAAATGCCCTAATCGTTTAGAGAAAACATACACCAGTTTAGGAATGATATAGAATAGTTTAGTAATAGTCTATAACCGTTTAGTAACCATCTATACTAATTTAGTAATGAGCTATAAATGTTTAGTAAACACCGAGACTAGTTTAGAGAGGAACTACAATAGTTTAGGATATACCTACACGAGTTTAGGAACGACCTAACATAACTTTAGAATATATTGAGAAAACAAAGAGAAAATTATTTGTTGTTTGCACTTCAAAAACGGCTTTCAGTTGCTAGGGTAAGTGTTTAGAAGTAAACTTTGTTCTTATGGGATTATTATGCTCGTGAAATCTTCTTTCAACATCATTGGTGTAGCCAACATAATAAATGTTAGAAGATGCAGAATACAATATGTAGATATAAAACATCATAAAAACCAAAAAGCCATCCAGAAAATATATCTGAGTGGCTTCGCGCGCTCCCCCTACTGTGCGGTTCTCGAACCAATTTAAGGAAGATTTGAAGAAAATCTATGAATTAAAGGCACATATTAACGTAAAGCTTTTGGATTTCCCGAAGGATAAAACACTAATTTCTCAAGCTGTATAAAGAATATTACCTCCCCTACTGTTATTAAACCATATAGATATAGTAATACTATTCAGAAAAAGGTTTATTTCTGAATTAGCGTGGAAGTGCTTTTTTCACTTCATCAAGTTGTAAGCCTGTATACTGACAGAACTCTTCAACAGTTACAAGTTGGTGACTATCTTTTTGAATAGTCTCCTTGATTTTCTTAATCAAGTTTCTACCCCAACGTTCACTTTTGCCAGTAACAACTTGAATGTCTTTAGGATAAATACAAATTCTTTCCATTTCAACATATAATTTAATACTTCATGTATGCTTTATCTATACTTAAAGCAACAATAAGCACAACAAAAATAATGAATTTGATGGAGTGAATATTCATTCTTTAGCGGAATAAAATGTACATATCGGCAAGAACGGAACACCATATTTGACAAAGGTTATAAAGCAAAATAGCTTTGATGTATGAAAGCAAGATTGTTACTTTTTCTGATACTGATTTTAAGTTTAAAAAGTATGTGTTTGATGGCGCAACAAACTGCAAGAGTGGTGAAAGTATGGGATGGTGACACCTTCGGTTTGCTTGTGGAGGGCAAAGTAATATCTGTGAGATTGGTGAACGTGGATGCACCGGAAAAGAATCAGCTGTGGGGCGTGGAAGCGCAAAGGAATTGTGAAAAGCTTTTGTTGGGAAAACAGGTGCTCTTTGAGGGTGCAGGCAAGGATAAGTATAAAAGGGTTTTGGGCAATATACTTGTGGATGGCGAAAGGTTAGACAGCATAACT
>CAYSGX010000236.1:4225-5163 GCA_964430605.1 uncultured Chitinophagaceae bacterium | reverse complement strand
GTGTCCACACGATAGGATAGCTATCGGGATTACAATAGTTTATACCGTAAGGCATTAGCAGGTGTTAAAATAATACTTATTTAAAAAGCCTCAGTAATACTCAAATAAAACCCACGAGAATTAAACCTGCCGAAAGCGTAATCGAATCTGAGATTTACCCGCTCTTTAGCATCGATAGTAAAACGCAAACCGCCACCGCCTGCTACTTTAAGCTTATTAAAAGACCAATCGTTAAATGTATTAAACACATCGCCAATGCCCATAAATGCTACGCCTATAAATCGCCAATAAACAGGAAAGCGGTATTCAAGCTGGCCAATTATCATATTGTTTTCGCGGTAGCGGCCCTGAAAGTAACCCCGCATTAAATTTTGTCCGCCCATTAAAGCCATCATTTTAAAAGGCGTTTCCCCAAAATTAAAATTGCCGTAAAAATTGCTTGCTAATACATGGCTGCCATAAAAATTCCAGTAGTGGCGTGCATCTATATTTATGTTGGTTATGGGGTAAGAAGTGCCCATCCATTCAGGGTAAAAATGATTGGATAAAGTAGCATAATAACCCTTCAAAGGAAACAGCACATTATCTCTGGTATCGTAAATTATTGCGACACCTGCGCCCGAGGCGGTATATCCTTTTCTGCCCGAAACATTTTCAGTATCAAAAATACCCCCCACGATAGTTTGCATTTTATAGGTTTTCTCAAAACGATATTGAATGCCGACATAAAGCCCTTTTTTCAATTGCCTTACAAATCTTTGCTTCAGCAATATGTAATCTGAAGAAAATTTCTCTCTGTCTTTTTCAGAAGTATTATTTCCAATGCCATAAAACGAATCGGGATATCGCTGATATACAAATGCACCCGTAGCTCGATATTTATTTTTCAGAAAGAAAAAATCACAATTAGGATTTACGATATACTGTTTATTTAAGGT
>CAYSGX010000236.1:0-4215 GCA_964430605.1 uncultured Chitinophagaceae bacterium | reverse complement strand
GTAATTGAAGGATTAGAAACCGAATCATTTTTAAATCTAATCAGGTATTGAGAAGTAAAACCAAAACTCCAGTTGGTTTCAGGCGTGTAAGAAACAAGCGGAACCGCAAAAAATCTATTGCGCTTTTGTTGCCATTTTTCTAAACGGCTTTGCGCGTTTAACTGGGTCATATTGAATAATAATAGTGGTAAGAAAAGTAAAGCCTGAAAACAGGGTATTCTTTTTATTGCAGCAATACAAACAGGTGTTAAGACATTTTCGGTGTAAATAATTTCATAATATTTTCTAACTTTCCGAACCATAACTATGAGTACCGCAAAGAAACAACTTTTAACGCACCTTCGACAAACCATTAATATTGGTAATGAAATTATTTCAAAGCATGAATTTGATGATAATGCTTTGAGCCAATACCATGATAATCTGGAAGAATTAGTGGCTTATGCCGAAGCTAATGAAAACATGAATTTTTTGGTGGCAAGAAAAATAAAAGCTATAGCAACTTATAACGAAACAACTGATTATGACCATAAACTAAATATTATTCTGAAAAAAATTATTCCGCCTAACAAAAAGGCACATAAAAAGAAGAATTTAGACAATTATGTTAAAAAACAGAACCTGTTACTGGCTGCTGTAGAGTACTATTATAAACATGAAGCCTGAGTTTTACCAACATTATTTTCTTTAGGTTTTAAAAATATTCTCTTAACATCTGCATAATTTGACAATAAGTAACTATTTTCAGCCCCGCAATAAAACTAACCAACACATGCAAAAACCTATCAAAGCATTTCTTTTATGCTCGTTGCTGCTTTTAACCATGGCAGCTTCAGCACAAACCGTAAAAATTAGCGGTAAAGTACGGGATGAATCTACCAAAGAGACTTTATTTAATGCCAACGTTTTAGTTAAAGGCACTACCACGGGTGTTGTTACCGATTTTAACGGAAATTTCACCATTGAAGCAGAACAGGCTAATGAAATAACTTTAGTAATAAGTTATTTAGGCTACGATGCAATCGAAAAAGCGGTGAGCGCGCCTTTCGGGTTTGTAGATGTATTGTTAAAATCTACCACCATACAAGGTAAAGAGGTAGTTATCTCGGGTTCGCGCGTTAGTGAAACCATTTTAGAATCTTCAGTTCAGATTCAAAAAATTAATGCCAAAGATATTCGCACCGCAGCCTCGGGCGATTTTTACCAAAGCCTTGGAAACCTGAAAGAAGTAGATATGATTCAGTCTTCGATAGGTTTTAAAGCTTTTAATACCCGCGGGTTTAACTCAACGCAACCGGTTAGGGTAGTACAGTTTATTGATGGTATGGATAACCAGGCTCCGGGATTAAGCTTTCCCGTGGGAAACTTAGTAGGCGCTAACGATTTAGATTTACAAAGCGTTGAGGTTATTTCGGGCGCTGCTTCCGCATTGTACGGTGCAAATGCTTTTCAGGGTGTAATTAGTATGCAGACAAAAAATCCTTACGACCATCCGGGATTAGCTGTTCAAATTAAAGGAGGAAACAGAGGTTATATAGATGTGCAGGGAAGATATGCCCGTGCATTTGGTGAAAAGAAGAAATTTGCCATTAAAGTTACCGGTTCATATATGAGAGTAAATGATTGGGAAGCTGACGACCCCGAAGCGAACGTTTATGGTGATATTGAAACCGACCAAAACTTAACCACAATTCTGAATGAAACAAAAGACGACCCTGAAACAGAACCTGAAACCCGCGATAACCTGACCAAATTCTTAAACGGATACGCAGATTTTAACAATATTGCTTTTCCGGGTATTAAAACCATCAATGCCCCGGGATATAAAGAAAAAGATTTAGTTGATTACAATGCTGAAAGTTTGAAGTTTGGCGCTGCCGCTCATTATCGTTTCAAAAAAGATTTAGAACTTTCTTATAATTATAAATTCGGTTTAGGTTCGGCTATTTATCAAGCTACCAACCGTTACAGCATTAAGGACATTCAGTTTCAACAGCACAAATTAGAATTAACCGGTAAAAACTTTACGGTAAGAGGTTATACTACACAGGAAAATGCAGGTAAATCTTACGATGCCGTGTTTACAGGCATTGGCCTTTCGAGAGCAGGTGTGAGAGAGTGGATTAAAGAATATATCGATGTGTATTTCGATACTTTAAGATTATTAACCAATGGCTATGACGATGATGCAAGATTGTGGATGGTAGATAGTGCTGACAGAGTTGCTCAAAGATTTGCCAACCAAAAATGGATTAAACCGGGCAGCACTGAATTTGATTCTTTATACAATGTAATTGTCAATGATCCTAATTTACAAACCGGCTCTAAATTCTTAGACCAATCATGGATGATGCATTGGGATGCTCAATACCAGTTTACCCAAATCAAAGCAGTTGATTTAATGGCTGGGGTTTCTTTCAGGCAATTCTTTCCCAATTCATTTGGCACCATATTCAGAGATACATTAATAAACCCTGCCGATACTTTAGCCGATGGGCGAAATAATCCCGATGGGGAATATCAGAGAATAACCAACAGGGAAGCCGGTGGTTTCTTGCAGGCATCTAAAAAGTTTTTGGGCGATAAGCTGAGGGTAATAGCTTCTATTCGCTTAGATAAAAACCAAAATTTCGATTTACAGTATTCACCTAAGGGTACTCTAATGTATTCTGTAAATCCTAATCACGTAATGCGTATTTCGGGCCAGCAGGCATTCAGAACTCCTACCCTACAAAACCAATTTATTTTATTAGACTTAGGGCCGATTATACTGAAAGGTAATACCACAGGTTTTGAAAATTTATATACGCTGAATTCGGTTGATGAGTTTTTAGATTATTATGATACCACTAATCAAATTAATACCTCTTTATTAAAATCTATAACCTTGCAAAAGTTAAGGCCTGAGCAAGTGAAAACGCTTGAAGTAGGTTACAGAGGAATATTTGCAGATAATAAATTGTTTGTTGATTTTACAGCTTATTACAATTGGTACACCAATTTCATTGGTGAGATTCGCGTAGTAGAGCCTACTAACAACGGTATTGTAGATGAAGAAACCGGTGAAGACGCTATTCTTACAGGCGCTTTTCAGCGTTATCAAATTCCGGTGAATGCGGATCAGTTGGTGCGTTCCTGGGGAGCAAGTATCGGATTAAGCTATTCACTGGGTAAAGGATATGTCGTAAACGGTAACTATACTTATGCCGATTTGAATGACGAAGATT
Source organism: uncultured Chitinophagaceae bacterium (assembly GCA_964430605.1). Taxonomy (GTDB): domain Bacteria; phylum Bacteroidota; class Bacteroidia; order Chitinophagales; family CAIOSU01; genus CAYSGX01. The sequence continues at coordinate 988 of CAYSGX010000236.1, read as the reverse complement.
TAATGCAAAGTGATTTATTACCCGGCTTTAATACTTCAAACCACAAGTTTAACGTTGGCTTGCAGGGTAGAAGAATATGGAAAGGTTTAGGCTTCAATACCAACTTTAAATGGAATGGCGCTTATTTCTGGCAAAGTTCATTTGGCGATGGCGATGTAGCGGCTTACTATTCTTTAGATGCTAACGTTAGCTACGAAATGAAAGATTATTTCACAACTATTACAGTTGGCGCTACTAACCTTACCAATAATAAATTCCGCATGGTGTATGGCGGACCAACTATCGGCACTTTAATCTACGCTTCGTTGCTGTTTGATATAAACAAGTGGTAATTGTTTCAGTAGAATTAACAAACCTTTTTATTCTGAAACTTTCACAATGCGTCCTTCATAAGGGCGCATTGTTATTTTAGATATTTCGTTGTGCGTTGAAAATAAAACTTCACCTTCTGTATTTTTCAAATCAATATGCTTCTTTGTCATGTTCAGCAGTATTAAATACTTTTCGTTTGCCGTAATTCTATAATAGGCAAATATTTTCTTGTTACTTCTTACATAGTCAATTTCTAATGCTCCGGTTCGCAACGCTGGTGTGTGGTTTCTGAACTTTAAAATGCTTCTGTAAAAATTCAGCAAAGAATTTTCATCGGCAAGTGATGCTTTTACATTTGTTTCAGTATAATTTTTATTTACAGGCAACCAGGGTATAGTTTTTGTAAAGCCTGAATTTCCCTGAGCATTCCATTGCATAGGTGTTCGGCATTCATCGCGATTAATAGATTCTCCACTCATATTTACCATAAACTGCGGAATCCATTTAAAGCGTTGCGCCAACGGGTCGAGTCCTTTTTTTAAAGGTATGCTGCCTTGTACCATACCAATTTCCTCACCGTAATAAGTAAAAGGAATGCCTCTTGCCGTAAATTGAAAAATGGCCAATAATTTAGCTTTTTCAATACTTCCGTTCAGCCTTGAAATACTTCTTTTCC
>CAYSGX010000235.1:0-5186 GCA_964430605.1 uncultured Chitinophagaceae bacterium | reverse complement strand
AAAAAACAAACTGGTTTTTAGCGCTGCCGCAGAAAAAATAGGTACTGAATTTGGCAGCAGTACCTCTTACGATTTCAGCGAAATAAATATGACTTGCATAAAGCCATTCTGGAACGAATCGTGGAATTTATTTGCCGATGCCATATTAAACCCTGCCTTTTCTGAAGAAGAATTTCAACTGGTGCAAAAGCAATTGGCAACTGCATCGAAGCAACGCCAGTCAAGCCCCGATGACCATTTAAGAAACATAGCCATGCAACATGCTTTTGAAGGCAGAAACTATGCTAAATTACCTGAAGGCTCGCCTGAATCATTACAAAAAATTACACTCAGCGATTTAAAAAGCCATTACAAAAAAGTAATAGGAAAAAACCATTGCTACTTGGTAGTAGTCGGGAATGTTACACAAGAAGATATTACTCAAAAGGTAAAAAACAGCCTGGCAAAACTATCTTTTGGCACTACTGTAACCATCGAGCCCAGAAAACTAATTACCGAGCCGGGCATATTTATTGAAGACCGCGACATTGCTACCAATTATATCAGAGGGCTGATGAGCGCGCCACAAATGAGCCATCCCGATGGTTTGGTAATGCGGTTGGCAATGTCTGTTTTAAGAGATAGGTTTTTTGTAGAATTAAGAACCAAGAGAAGCCTCACTTATGCGCCACAGGCATCTTATGCTTATTTGGCAATTACCGAGCCTTACAATATTATTTACGCCTCTACACAAAAACCTAAAGAGGCTTTAGAGGTAATGATTGAAGAAATAAACAGTGTGAAATCAAAAGGGTTTTTGCAAAGCGAACTGGAAAATGAAAAACAATCTTTTTTAACCCAGTACTACTTAAATCTGCAAACGGCAGCCGACCAGTCTTATAATTTAGGCATTGCCGAATTGTGGGGCAACGCCACTATTGCCGAACAGTTTTCTGAAAAATTAATGGCCATTACGCTGAAAGACCTGAACAGAGTATTTGATAAATACACCAATGCCATCCGCTGGACATATTTAGGCAAAAAAGAACAAGTGCTGGAAGAAGATTTTAAGCAAACCAAATCGGTAGAAGGCAAATACAAACCTTACTAAAATGCTTAATAACGAAACAATTATTGCCCACACCAAAAAATGGATTGCCGAAGTAGTGGTGGGTTGCAATTTTTGTCCGTTTGCAGCGCGTGAAGTAAAGCGTGGCAGTATTCACTACGAAGTAATAAATAGTACTAATACCGAAAGGGTTTTAGAATCGCTGATAATACAATTCAACCTGCTCGATAGTAATACTGAAATAGAAACTACCATACTTATTCTGCCTGAAGGGTTTTCAAATTTTGAAGATTATTTGCAATTGGTAAATATTGCTGAAGACTTATTGCTTGCGGAAAAGTATGAAGGCGTTTATCAAATTGCCAGCTTCCATCCGCAATATCTGTTTGAAGGCAGCGATGAAACCGACCCTGCAAATTATACCAATCGCTCGCCCTACCCTATGCTGCATATTCTTCGGGAAGAAAGCCTCAGCAAAGCCATAGATAGTTATACCGATGTTGACAGTATTCCGCAGCGCAATATCGAATATGCCAAACGTAAAGGCTTACAGCACATGAAGTTGCTGTGGCAGGCATCTTTTTCTGAAACTACTGCATTTAAAAACCGGTGATGCCCGTAATCTTTGGAATGATTAATCGTTTTCAGTATTCTTGTCGCAATGAAATTTAGAAAAGTTTTTTTTCTGCTTATGGTATCGCTGCAATATTTCCGCATTGCAGCGCAAACCTATCTTTATCCTGTAGATTCTATTTATTTATCGGGCGTGGTATTCGATGCCGATAGCGTAAACACTTTACCTTATGCCCACGTAATGTTAAATAGCCGGCCCGTGGGCACTACCAATGCCGATGGGCAGTTTCTCATTCACATCAGCCGAAAAGATACCGTGCAGATTTCTTATGTAGGCTTCAAAGATTTTCAATATACTTTTCCTGAAAAAACTTATCGCGATGAGTTCTTCATTCGCATTCCTTTATCAAGAGATTCAATTTTACTGCAAACCATAGATATTTACCCCTGGCCCAAAAGAGGCGCTTTCAGACAAGCATTTTTAGAGGCTACCAATGCCGATAAAAAAGACCAGAAAATAATTGTACCCGGCACCACACAATATGACGGGCCTAAAAAAGAAGTAAAGCCAACTATTGCCAATCCCGCATCGCTATTGCAAAACGCGCTTAGCAAAGAAGCCCGCAATAAAAGAAAGCTGAAAAAATACCGCAAACAAATGCAGGAAGAATACTTTGAATTTGAACGGTAATGATGTATCATAAAATGAGAAAGGGAAACTGCCGTGAAGCAATTTCCCTTTCTGTCAGCCTAAGGGTTTAGGTTTTAGCTGACTTTAGCAAGCTACCGTTATTGTGGCGTATGATCAACTTTGGTCTGAAAAGATTACATTCAACCTTACTGATTGCCTGAAATATATCTGTATTAACCAACCAGCCGGGTTAAAAACAGCAACTTAATTTTTTGCCTGATGTGTCAGGTTTCAACGCATTGCAAAAGTTATTGCCTGTTTTGCAAGGTCTTTCAAAAAAGTTCTACTACATCCTGTTTCCGTTTGGTTGCTCCTTGGAGTAGGCGTTGGGCTTTTTGTTCCGCAAGCGGAATTTCACATTTACTCTCCATTAAGTAAACGCTTTCGGCTTTAGCTTACAGCGATGTTGTTTGTAGTATATTTCAAAGAACCTTTTGGCACCGGCCGCTACCTTTTATCTCTCACTTGCTATGGTGATATTAGTAAACCCGATATAATTGAAAGAATTTCAGCGCCTGTTTTTCAGCACACTTTTTAAACACAGTTGTAAACCTTTTTGCCATGTTTATTAACAGTAATTGAGCCTTATAAACACTATTAAGCACATTATTCAGCATTAAATGTGTATTAGGCCTTCGGAAAATGCACTTGGCCATCCTGAGTTTCCTGAATTGAGTTCGGGACAGGTGTCGAACCATGTTGGACAGGCTGCGTATTAGCCTTCGATAAATCAACATTTCCCGAAGAAGTTCAATCAACAAAGACACAAATAATTGCTGTTTCATTTTTACTGACGATTGCGTATGTTTGCCAATACAGTAAATCAAAAATTGTAAGCAATGACTATCTATACTTTATTCGCATTAATCGGGGCAATTGCGCTCGCTGTAAATGTAATTCGTTATTTTATTGAAAAACCTGCCAATCCTGTCATTGCCTTTATACAGGATTTTGTAGGCGTGCTGTTTATTTTTTCAGGCTTCGTAAAAGCCATTGATCCGTTGGGTACTGCCTATAAAATGACCGAGTATTTCCATGAATTTGACATGATGTTTATGGACGATTTTGCGCTTGCCTTCGCCATTTTTATGATTGTGTTTGAGTTGGTTTTGGGTGTTGCGCTGCTACTCGGCTACAAAAAAGAAATCACGATTTGGTTATCGTTGCTGATGATAATTTTCTTCACTTTCCTTACAGGTTTCACGGCTTATACAGGCAAAGTTACCGATTGCGGCTGCTTTGGCGATTTCATAAAGTTGAAACCGCTACAATCATTCTACAAAGATATTTTCTTAACCGTGCTAATCCTGATTTTGCTGTTTGGAAAAAAACATATCGAGCCTGTTATCAGCAAATTGCCTGCGGCTGCTTTGTTGGTATTTATTGCAGTTATTTCTACATGGTATAATTTCAAAAACTTCCATTTCAACGAGCCGCAGTTTGATTTCCGTCCTTATAAAATCGGCAATCATATTCCCGACCAAATGACTGTTCCTGACAGCCTGAAACCAATTAAAGATTTTGTTTTTGTGTATAAAAATAAAACCACAGGCGAACTGAAAGATTATAAAACCGATGAATTGGGCAACGTAAATTATGACGAATGGGATTATGCTGACAGAAAAGAAATTATAATTCGTGAAGGCGAACAGCCGAAAATTGCCAATTTCAGAATTGACAATGAAAACGGTGAAAATATTTCGGAAGATTTATTGAACGACCCGAATTATGCCTTCTGGATAATTGCTTATGATTTAAAGAAAACCGAAAAATCTGCTTTTTCAGAAAAGCTAAACGCTATTGCAGCCAAAGCAGAGCAAGATGGCTACAATGTTTTTGTGGCAACGGCTACTTCGCCTACAGAAGCGTTCAGGCATGAGGTACAAGCAGCTTATCCGTTTTACAGTGGCGATGCCACTTTTCTGAAAACCATTGTGCGCTCCAATCCCGGCTTGCTGATAGTTAAAAACGGAACCGTTGCGGCAAAATATCATCACAGGCATTTCCCCGCTTATGATGAAATTAAAAGCAACGTGCTGAAATAAAAACATTAATTAAAGAATTAAGAAAAGAGATTAAGGTGTTCAGAGAAATTTAGTTTGTCATAAATCTTGGCGGCTTCGCGCCTTTGCGTGCAACTTAATTTTCCAATTTTCTTAGTTTATTCATTTTTGAAACTCTACAAAATATTTCCATGAAAAAATTGTTTATCGCAACAGTTTGTTTTTTTGCGGCTTCATTGTCGGCACAGGAAAACTACAAGCAATTCTGCGGAACAGATGAAATGCGTCAAAAACTGTTTGATGAACGCACAGACTTACATCAGGGAATTATTAATGCCTATGGAAGATTAGACAGCTTCACCAAAAACTATGTTTCCGAACATCAAGGCAATCATCATCATAATAAAAGAAGTACACCATATATTATTCCTGTGGTGGTGCACGTAATTCACAACAATGGTGCAGAAAATATTTCTGACGAGCAGATTTATGATGCCATTAATATTGTGAACCGAAACTATCGTAAACAACACCCTGACAGTTCAGAAATTGTACCTGCCTTTAAAGCCATTGTTGCCGATTGCGAAATAGAACTGCGCCTTGCCCGAAAAGACCCGAACGGCAACTGTACCAACGGCATCAACCGAATTGCATCACCTCTTACTGCTGTTGGCGACCATCAGGTAAAATCATTAATTCACTGGAATCCGTCAAAATACCTGAACATATATGTTTGTGCCGAAGCCACAGGGCTTGCGGGACATGCGCTGTTGCCTGCCGATGCCGATACTGTTCCGCAGTGGGACGGCATTGTGATGCAACACAGTTATATGGGTGGCATTGGAACTTCCAACGCGCTGCGTTCTATGGT
>CAYSGX010000234.1:0-5205 GCA_964430605.1 uncultured Chitinophagaceae bacterium | reverse complement strand
TCGCTTTTTGTTCTGAAAATATTATTGTCATGGTGAGTTTATCGAACCATAAGCATTTTAATAAGTGTAATATCCTTCGACAAGCTCAGGATGACATCTAAAAGCGACAATTTTAAATGCATCCTTCATATTTCAATTTGTGTAGCAAAGTAAGTGATAATTACACAGCAATACATCGCTTATATTAAACTGAAAAATAAAAAAGTGTAGCATAAATTGAATAGCGCGATTATAATTGCTTTATCCAGTTGCAAACCAAATCCATTGCAATTTCAGGCTCGCGAATCCAGGAATAGTGGTTATACTTTTTATTGCGCTGCGGATGTTTTATTTGATGGATAGAAACAGTTGCCGACTGAAACTTATCGCATAAACATTTGAGCGCACTGTATGGCGCAGAGGCATCGCCTGAATAGTTGATTGCCAGAACAGGTATTTGCACTTCACGAATGGCTTTTTCATAATCAAAACCGGAACCTCTGGCAACAAATTTTCCGGTAGCTGCGGTGCGATACCAATCTGCGATAATGCCTTGCGCTTCAGTGCCGCCAAACCTGAAAAAGTTTCCCGGATAATAACCTAATAATTTTGCCGTGTAATTGCACAGCGCGGCAAATAATAACACGCCCACTCCTTTAATATTGCCCCAACCTTTATGATAAACGGTACAACTTGCATTCAGAATAAAACCATCTGTTAAATGGCGATAACGACTCACCAACATGCTGCCCATTTGCCCGCCAATGCTGTGCCCCATCACAATTATTTTCGATTCGGAAAAAAGCGATTTCGCTTTTTTTACCACCGCTAAATATTCTTCTTCTACCTGCTCTCTGTAGCCAAAATTATTTTCACGATTGGGCCTTACACTGGAATGTCCATGCCCCCTATGGTCAACAGTAATTACATTTATGTTTTGTTTTGCCAATGCTTTAGCATAATGCCTGTAGTAATTAGCCTTCACGCCCAAAGCCGGGAATATGATTACTACCGCGGCATGTTTATTTTCCGCAGTAAAAACAGTAATGGCATTAGTAATGCTATCGGTAATTTGAAGCGGAATGGTTTGGTTATTGTGAGGCATAGGCTACAAATATTTGAATATTATACCGAAACAACCCGGGTTTTAGAAAAATCAAAGTTTGGGATGTTCGGTATATCTGTTGTCAAACAGATTTGATTCCAAAACCTGTTTGAGAACAGTATATTTCAATAAACTGAAAATATAAAAAATTGCACAAATACTTTTATCATCATACAATGAACGATATCTAATTGCCTCATATTCTTTTGTTTGGCTGTATTTTCGTAATCTTGTTTATAACTTTTTCTCATTTTTTACGTAGAAGGCTATTGGCTTAATATGATTTGTTCGTGGTAAGCCACAAAAGCTGACACAATGAAAACGCAACCACTATTTATTTTACTACTGTTTGTAGCACAGCTTTTTGCCGTTGGCGAAAGTTTTGCGCAAACTAAGTTTACCATCAAAAAAGATGGTTTTCAGAAAAAAGAAACTACTGAATTATCTCGTGCATACATACATTTTAAAAACATTGGCAAAATACCTTACTACCATAACGAGAGCGCTTTAAAACAAATTAATAAACTAAATACTGCCGGAAAAGACGCTGCATTAATGTTGGCATTGGAAGAATATATTAGTCAGTTTGGTACACAAAATTTTGGCACCAATTACGATATGTTGTGGATGCTCGCACAACTCTATGAGCGCAACGGACACACCGAAAATGCAAAATGGCTTTATAGGATTATTTTAAAACAAAGCGAAGAAAACGTGCAGCTCATTGCGCAATATTACGACTCGGTTACCCGCTTAGAAAAAGATTATTATGTGCCTATCAACTACTACTATGAGTTGGTTGAATACAGAAAACAGGTTGACACTTTATTTCCGCCTCAAGGTGTATTGACTAACATTGGCGGAGAGTTAAATTCAAAATTTGAAGATTACGGCCCGGCATTAAGTTTTGATAACAACACTATGATTTTCGCTTCTAAAAGAAACCGTATTCAGCGTGGCATGTATGAATATGTAAACGAAGACCTGTACATTTCTCACAAAGAAAATGACCGGTGGAGTAAAGCGGAACCTTTAACCGAAATTAATTCGTTGCACAACGAAGGCACGCCCTGCTTAACTAAAGATGGGCAAACCATGTATTTCATACGCTGCGAATCGCCCGAAGGCTTAGGCAGTTGCGATATTTTTCAGGCTGCAATTACCGATGAAGGCAAATGGGGCAATGTGAAAAATTTAGGGGCTAATGTAAACAGTACTCATTGGGAATCGCACCCGTCTTTATCTATCACCGGAGATACTTTGTATTTTACTTCCGACAGGCCGGGCGGCTTTGGCTCTAACGATATTTATTTTACGCATAAAGACAAGTCGGGCAAGTGGTTACCCGCCACCAACATGGGGCCCATTATCAATACTAAAGGCAGCGATATGAGTCCTTTTCATCATCCGGTTTATAATGTTTTGTATTTCAGCAGTAACGCGCAATTGCTAAATTTTGGCAACTACGATTTGTATAAAGCCAATATGGTAAATGGTGTTTGGCAAGAACCTAAAAATATTGGCCCGTTGGTAAACGGCAAAGGCGATGAACATTTTTTCACTATCGATTCTGAATCGAAAAATTTGTTTTATGCCCGTTCTGAAATAGATAATGTTAAAGATTTAGACATATTTTCTTTCCCGCTGCCTATGGAAGCGCAACCGTTGGCGACCACAGTATTTAAAGGCACTTTGAAAGATTCTGTTACCGGAGAAACATTTAAGGGTATTGTTTCAATTATTGATTTGGAAAGTGGTATTGAAGTGGCGCCAAAATATTTGCGTGAAGACGGCTCGTTTGAATTTGATTTGATTGATCAAAGCAGGTATCTGCTCGTAATTCAGGGCGAAGATTTTTTCAGAATTGAAGAGCTTATCAATTTAGATGGCGATATGGAAGTAGATATTCATACACCGAAAATTAAATCGTATCGCATTCAGTTTACTTCGGTAGAATTTGAAAGTAACAGCGCTGAAATAAAAGATTACATGCACAATGATTTAGGCAAGTTGGTAGATTTTCTTTTAGATAATCCTGTAATGAAATTGAAAATTTCGGGGCATACCGATTCTAAAGGCGATGCACAAAAGAATTTACAACTTTCACAGAATCGCGCTAACTCTATTAAAGACTATATTGTTGGTATTGCCAATATTGACGAATCGAGAATTGAAGCGATTGGCTACGGAAGCTCTATGCCTATTGTGAAAGAAGAACTCACCGATGAAGACCGCAAATTAAACCGCAGGGTAGAATTTGAAATTATTAAAGAAACTGCTGTAGGATTATTTAATGACTAAGTGTTCGCGGTTGCTTACCCACTTTTTCAGTTTATCTCTTTTTATACTGTTCAATCAACTGTACCACTACAGCATCTTGCTTCATATAAGGCGTAATATTGAAGATAGATTTGTGGCGTTTCCATTCTTTTATTAAGCCGGTTTCTAAATTTAAAAACGCTTCGTTTCTGTTGCCCACCTGATAATACAATGCCGCTTTTATAAAATAAAACTCCGCGTTTTTTTCATAAATGGCCGCGGCATCTTCTAAAGTATCAAACGCCTCTCTGTATTCCAGCGCTTCAAAGAAAGTAAGTGCCGCTTCTATCCAGGTGCTTTTTTTAGCATTACGCTCGGTCAATGCTTTTCTGAATAAAGAAGTGGCTTTATCTATATTGCCCGACTGGCGGTGCGATTTCGCCAAAGCCAATAAGTAATCGGCCGCTTTAGGATTCAGCTTATATGCTTTTTCAAAAGAAGCTAAAGCATTCTCCATTTTATCTTCATGCTGATAGCTCAAGCCTATTTTAAACAATGCGGCATCGAAATAAGGATCGAGCATTAATGCTTTACGATAGTAGTAGCGCGCCTTGTTCCAGTCTTTCAACTTTTCGTAACATTCGCCCGCGCTGTAGTATAGTTCTTTATAAGGCTTCGCTACTACAGGCACTTTCAAATAATATTCCGCAGCCTTTTCATATTGCTTTAAGCGGAAATAAATATCGGCCGCGTCTTTATAAGCATATTCAAAGTTTTCATTGATAACCAAAGCAAATTCAAATGCTTCAATGGCTTTTTCAAACAAACCCATGCCCGAATAAGCATGTGCCAGATTGAACCATGCTAAATAAGAATAAGGGTCTTCGTCAATAATTTTATTGTGTAAATCTATACTCTCTTCATAGTTGCCCGTAAACTCTACACAGAACCACATACGGTTCAATGCTTCTTCATTTTTCAGGTCTAAATCGAGTGTTTGTTTCAGGCAATCAAATACTTCCCGGTATTTGCCCCATTCTTCATAAATATCGGCCAGTTCCAGATACAGGTCGGGCAATTCATCTTTATCGGCTTTCAGTTTAAAATCTTCTATGGTGCTGATGGCTTTTTTGAAATCATTAAGCCACATGTAAATATCGGCTCTCAGCAAAAAGATATTAATGTCTTGCGGGTCTAAAACAGCCGCCTTTTCCAATAAATCTAAAGCAACGCTGAATTGCTTCATATCGAAAAGCAATTGCGCTTTTTTTACTAAGAAAGAAGAAGAGAAAGGGTGTTGCTCAATGCCCATTTCGGCTACTTCGAGGGCACGTTTCAGATTATTATTGTCTTCATAGTAATCAATCAATTGCTCTAATGAAGCCTCTTCGAAGAAACGCTTTTCGTTATTGCGCATCATTTTCTCATACTGCTCCGCTAGTCCGCTCATGTCTTCCATAAACTCATCGTCATACTCCCTGTCGAACATTCTATACTTTTGATTGACTTCAAATATAGACCAAGCAACTTAAAAAGTCAATTAATTTTGTTGCTTTATGAACACCTTATATGTGTGTTGTATTGGTTTTGTAGTAGCGTTAAAGTTGAATTTTTCTCATAAAATCTACCGTTACCTGAATATCGTCATACAATACACGGTCTTTATCGTGAAAGGGTACAAGCTTGCGATAATCTTCTTTTACCTTTTCTATTATGGGCGAGCTTTTTAATGGTTTTCTGAAATCGAGCGCCTGCATGGCGGTAAGAAATTCTATTGCCAATACCTTTTCAATATTGTAAACAATCTTATAGCACTTTACCGCGGCATTGGCGCCCATGCTTACATGGTCTTCCTGACCATC
>CAYSGX010000233.1:0-5214 GCA_964430605.1 uncultured Chitinophagaceae bacterium | reverse complement strand
TGTTTTGATTTTGCTGAATAGCGCTCGAAACAGCTACACGAATAGACTCCCGTAGGTCTTCTTTATTAGCGCTGTACTGGTCTTTGGTAACCTGCTGCACACGGTGTGCTACAAAATTTATGAGAATATCTTTTCGCGGAATAATAACTTCTTTTACAATTTTTTCGGTGAGGGGTATGCCCGTTTTTATTTCATCCTGAACGCCTTCAATTACATTCACTACCACTCTGTCAGACACTTCTTCAGTAATAATATTCAGGTACTTGCCAAATACTTTATAAAAGTACCACTGCTTAATATCTATAATTTTCATTCTGTTGAGCCTGACGATAATGGCAATAACCCTTAGTATTCTCAGCACTCTAAACGAGCCAATAGGAATGCAGCCCAACACTTCATACCAACGGGCAAATGGATAAAAAAACCAGCGATGGTAGGTTTGGTTGTATATAGCCACTAGCCACCTGATTAAAATTTCAGTAACAAATATTGCCACAAATACCCCATCAATAAAAATGAAATTGCTGTAAACCGGCATGTACAATTCATAAAAAGGGAAAGCATATTGTTTTATCAATGAGCGCATGGCTTCACTCTCAAAGTTCATTTGTATGCCCAGCATTATAAGGTTTGCTATTACCAGCGCTACCATTACAATATCTACTGCCAGAAATATCCTGTCAATTGTTAAGCTGTATTTGCCTTTGCTCATGCCCGTCTTTTTTTGCTGAAATTAGAATGAAATTATGAAAACTGTAATTTCTTCATCTTTTTTAATGGTTATGCAAAAAATTTCGGCTTAGTGTTTTCAGGCTCACTAAAATTTATAAGATTGGCAATCTTATTGAAAACATATTCTTATTTTTCAGCCTCTGAGTAGATATAGCTTTTCAATTCGGAAAGTTCGGCTTTTATAGTTTGTAATTCATTATTATCTCTTTGCAATTTTTCTATTTGGTTTTGCTTTTCTTTTACGGCTTCGAGCAGATAAGGAACCAAACCTGTATAGTTAACGGCTCTCAATCCTGTAACCTCATCTTTAATAACCAGGTTGGGCAATATTTTTTCTACTTCTTGCGCAATTAGTCCCGGTTGATTTTTCATGGTAGGGTCTTTCTCAGGGTCAACATCATAATACTTTGTATTCCGGTCATAAATCACACCATTTATTTTGCTCAAAACATCAACAGGGTTGGTAATGGGCTTTATGTTTTGTTTGTAAGCCAAATCAGAAGTATGGTAGGTTGAAGCAATAGTCAAGGCTCCTGCATTTGAAAGTGTTAATAGTATAGTAGTTTCCAATGTACTTGTACTTGATGTGGCTTCATTGTGGGTGGCAACCGAGGCTTTTCTACTGATTTGGTATCTGTCAGAAGCGGCATAAGGTCTTCCGGCATACCATTCGTTTTGTCCAGCCAAATCAAACATAAATATCCCGGTTCCACGATAATTTGCAGCAACATCAGAGGCCTCCAATATTATGCCTGCATTGGTATATCCGGAAGCAGCCCCGCGCAGGCGGATTCTTGTAGTAAACAGGCTTTGGATATCTAAATTATAGCCCGGAGCAGGTACGCCAATACCTACATTGCCATCGCCCTGTACAACAAACTTGCTGCTGAAAGTGCCGGTATTATCTATTTCGTTGCCTGTACCCACTGCTAACAGCCAGGCTGAACCACCAGGGTTTTTCGCATTTATTTTCAACATGGTGCCTCCAAAATTGCTTCCATCATTGGTAATAAAATTCTGTAAGCCCGAAGTAGCAGATGTTAGAATATGCAGCTTGCTTTTTGGGTCGGGTATTCCTATGCCGATATTTCCGGCATCATCTATTCTCATTCTTTCTGCCCTGACAGTTGAAAGTTTTGGCGTTGTGTGAAAAGAAATATACGAGCCGTTTGCCGTAGCGCTCCATGTTTCGGCAGCAGCCATCAAAATTGCCGCTTTATTATAATTATACATGGTAGAGCCATTATAGCCACCTGCACCCAATGTTAAAAGATTATCGTTAGCTTGCGGCACGGCAGGCACACCTATAGTTCCTCTTGCTTTAAGCGCTAAAAAACCTGCCGAGTTGCTGTTATTGCTGGCGTGTTCAGCAAGCAGATTAGCGCCTGAAGAACTGGAAACAGTAAAAAGCAAAGATGGAGCAGAAGTTCCTATGCCCACATTACCACCGTGAGTCATGGTCATAATATTGGCGGCATTTAACCCTGCATCTGTAACCGCTCTGAAATTTAAAGAATTGGAAGTTTGTCCAAAACCTATATTGGGATTTACATGTATCAGTTCAAAATTTTTCTTGTTGGCATCCGCAGGACTACCGGGAGCATGAAATTCCAAACGGGTAGCATGTCCGTCAGAAGTAGAGCGGTTACCGGTAAACCGGATACCGTTTAAAGCGCCATTGTCAGGTAACGTAATGTGTAACGGGTAAACAGGATTATCTTCTCCAATTCCCACGTTACCATTATCTAAAATCCTGATACCTTTATTTCCTCCGTCATTGCTCAGCCAGTTGCCATTTAGTTTAATGTTTTCTGTAGCGGCATGATTGCCGAGATTATCAGCACCTGCACCGATAGTCATTTTTTGCCATGCGCTGCCGTCATGATAATAAATGCCTTCCCCACTTCCGTAGCTTCCGTTGGTGTTCCACACCATTAAACCCTTTGCGGGTGTAGCAGGTGGAGTCGAAAGATTTACTTCGGGCAACTTAAATCCCTTGTTAGTGCTGCCACTTAAATCTAATATGGCGCTCGAATGTGGTGAGGGAGTGCCGATGCCTACCTGAGCATTCAGATGGGAGGCAAAAGACACGAAACAAAAGATGATTAAAAGTGGGATGAAGTTTTTCATATTCATAAGATTTAAGAATTTGGTAATGATAAGTGTGTGAAAGTTAAAAGTTATGTGTATAATCCAGAGCCTACATTTGAGTAGCCGGATACTATTAAATAATTTACTTTTAAAAGTTTTTTATCGTCCAATTAAATAAGCAATAATATTACAATAAACTGCATTGCCGGTTCCGGCATCCACATGCCAGTATCCCTGAAAAGTACAATTGCCGTCTGCAGATGCCCGGAATAAACCCGTGCTGTATCCTCCACCCCATAAAGTACCTGTTGAAGTAATCCAATTTGAGTTTGTAATCCAACTTCCGGAACCTGAAGAATGATATATTCTCATGTATGTAGTATTTCCCGAACTATTCATAAGATTACAAGCCAAATCAACTTTCACCAAATCGTCTTTATACAAGTACACAGAAGTAGAAATATCAGGGTTAAACGTAGTTGATGTGGATGTGGTACTTGATGTTATACTACTTGAACCTGAACTGTACCTTGCAGCGCCTCTTACCACTCCTGCAACTTCTACGTTGCCCGAAGGGTCTATATTCATTGCTGTATTGGTAATACCGGTTACATAACTGTTTGATGTGCCAAAAAGCATATGTGTACCTCCACCTGTTTCTCTTAAAAATATGCCTGCCTTCGGTTTTGTCGGATTATCATTATTGGTTGACCAAAATACTCCGGGTGTGTAAGCGCTGGAAGTATAATCAGTTGAAATTAATAAGCCTGCAGAACCAAGCCCTTGGGTGAAGGTGGTGAGAGTAATATTTTGAGCTTCCTGGATATTTAATTTTGATACAGGAGCTTTTCCAATTCCAACATTTCCGGATTCCAGCACTAAAACATTATCATTCAATACGCTGCCATCGCTATAGTTGATATATGAAAGTTTCAATCTACCCGTTAAAGTAGCTGTCCCTTCCGTATGCAATTTGTAAGAATAGGTAGAATTTTGGTCGAACAAAATGCCGCCTGAACCTGCGACAGAAGAACTGCTTTGCAAACGGGCGGTATAGTCAGTAGCAGTATTGCCGGAAGAAGCTACATGCAGCCTCGCACCAAAACCCGTTGTACCAATACCTACTTTACCATCATCATTTATACGAATTCCTTCATTTCCCCCATCATTACTCAGCCAGTTGCCATTCAGCTTTATATTTTCTGAAGCAATATGATTGCCCAAATTATCAGCACCTGCACCGATAGTCATTTTTTGCCATGCGCTACCGTCATGATAATAAATGCCTTCCCCACTTCCGTAGCTTCCGTTGGTGTTCCACACCATTAAACCCTTTGCGGGTGTAGCAGGTGGAGTTGAAAGATTTACTTCGGGCAACTTAAACCCCTTGTTAGTACTGCCACTCAAATCTAATATGGCACTCGAATGTGGAGACGGAGTGCCGATGCCCACTTGTGCATTTAGATGTGAAGCTAAAGACACGAAACAAAAGATGATTAAAAGTGTGATGAGGTTTTTCATATTCGTAAGATTTAAGAAACTAATGGTTGGGAAGTTATGTGTGTAATGAATATTTTTATTGACCAATAGGCATCCACCAAACAGTTGGGTCATTACCACTTTGTTTTGATACCCTCCAATAGTCTCCTTTTTTTACAGGGCACATTATATTGGGTCGCCCAGCGTTTGCAACAGCGCCTTCTGCTTCCAGTCTCTTAGTTGTAGGCGGATTGCTACCGTCAGTCAGAACATGATAATAAGAAGAGCCTCCCCATGCCACAATAAATCCATCTGTTTCTGCCTGGTAGGTGGTATTGGCTGCTCTTGATGTCCATGAGCCAAACATTTTAGTAGTGCCTGTTACTTCAAAATTAGCATCGGGGGCGGGAGTGTTGATACCGACTCTCGTACCTGAAGAAACGGTTAAAGCAGGAACAAAACTTGCTGAGCTGAAAGTAGAATTATTAGCACTGCCTATGTGAAATTTTCTTCCCGGATCTGATGTATATCCAAACGAGATATAATGCTGAGAATAACCTCCTGCTACATAAGAACCTAAAAGAAAATCATGATGTGCAAAGCCATTAAAATCTATTCCTGTAGCCGTGCCGGGATGCAGCTTCAGCAACGGCTTATTGTCTGATGCAGAACTTTTTAAATCTAATCTTGTAGCAGGAGCACCGCTAATACCTACTTTTCCGGTGTTGTCAATAAAAATACCTTCATTGTCTCCATCATTACTCAGCCAGTTGCCATTTAGTTTAATGTTTTCTGTAGCGGCATGATTGCCGAGATTATCAGCACCTGCACCGATAGTCATTTTTTGCCATGCGCTGCCGTCATGATAATAAATGCCTTCCCCACTTCCGTAGCTTCCGTTGGTGTTCCACA
>CAYSGX010000232.1:0-5285 GCA_964430605.1 uncultured Chitinophagaceae bacterium | reverse complement strand
CACAATGGGCTCCTGTAAATAATATTATATGCGGTGATTTTGATAATGATGGAATGAAAGACCTGATGTTAAAAGGAAACTTTGATTATCCTGAAATTGAGCGGGGAAAATATAGGGCGATGGGTAACTTGTTTTTGAAAAGTTTGGGCAAGGGCATCTACAGGGCGCAAAAATGCGAATAGTAGGAAGCATTTCTTTGTTTGCCATGCCCAAGCTGTTTGTCATGCTGACGATAGGAAGCATCTCTAAATTATTAAGAGATTCCTCGTTCCCCGGAATGACATCTATATCAGTTTCAAGACTTTTCCGACAGCTATAATCCATTTATGAAAGAGGCCTATTATTTACATCTCCATAAACGAATTCACCATGTGGCGGATATCGGCTTCATACTTTTCTTTTCTGCGCTCAATAGTCCATGAGCAAACCTGGTAGTAGTATTTACCGGTTTCTAAGGTGGCTATGTAGTACCACACTTTTTCTCCATCAGTTTTCAGGGTAATTTCTTCTACAATGGCTTTGTGGCCGTTCAGCAAAGTATCGGGCAACAGGGTAACTTTTATTTCGCCAAATTGCTTTTTGAAAGAAGCAATTAAGTTGTCGTGATACTGCTCAAAGTTTTCTTCGGTAGAAGTTTTCAGCTTATCGGTTACTACCAGATAAACTGTTCTGAAACGGTTGTGATATTGTAAACTGGGCGTGGTAGATAAATCTCTGGTTTTGGTTAAGTAACCCGCAACATCAATAGTGTAGCGGTCTTTCTCAATAATGGGCTTATACCCTTCAGGATAAGAACAAGAAAACAGGCTCAACAAAACCACTACAAAAAACGAAACATAGAACTTCATAAAAACTATTTTACACTGCAAATAACGTAAAGAAATTTTGCGCTAAGATAAGCCTTGTTGCTTTCTCAAAACCTTTGCCCGTTGGTCGGGGCCATTGTGGCTCCAGCCGGGCGGCATGAAAATGTATTTCAGCTTATCTTTAAAAGTGGGGGCGCTCTTTATATCTTTCCACAAATCTTGATACTCGTGTATGGTAATTTTCAGCGGATTGCCTTTAATGTCATCAATACTTTTGGTAATGCCATAGGTTGGTTTTTCTTCATCCAGCTCATCGGCATAAGTGCCAAACAGCCTGTCCCAAATAATTAAAACGCCCGCATGGTTTTGGTCTAAGTAACGAATATTGCTGGCATGGTGCACGCGGTGGTGCGAAGGCGTGTTAAAAATAAACTCGAACCATCCGGGTAATTTAGGCACCAGTTCGGTATGAGGCCAATATTGCCAGATAAGGCTGAAAGACATGTAAATAAATATCATCATTGGCTCAAAGCCCAACAAGGGCAGCCATGCCCAATAGAAATACTTCCAGAATAATTCAGTCCAGCTTTGGCGCAGGGCAGTAGCAAAGTTGAGTGTTTTAGATGAATGGTGATTAGAGTGGGCGCACCAGAATAATCTTACCTCGTGCATGCTTCTGTGATAAACATAAAAAGTAAAATCTTCCAGAAAAAATAAAATTATCCAAGCCCACCATTGCCAGCCGATAGATTTAAATATTGCATATTGCCCCAACCACAAATAGGCAATAAATGCCAAACTTTTCATTGCCAGATTTATGAAAATAGAACCAATACCTAAAGCCAGCGATGAAAAGGTTTCTTTTGTTTCGTACAGGTTCAGTTGCTCTTTCCAGTTAATAAAAAACTCAACCGAAATCATAATAATGAAAAGCGGAATAGCGTAAGTAACGGGGTCTTGCCAAACGGTTAACATAAGTGCAAAGAAAAACGATTTGACTGAGATAATACCGAAACAATTCGGGTTTTCAAAAAAATTAAGTTCAGAACTTTCGGCATTAACTGAAAGTACGTTTCGTTTCCTTTGGAACCTTAACTACTTTCAGTATAATACCAAAACCGGAATTTTTCATACAAACCTGCGCTGATGCTTTTTTGCGAAAATTCGCAGGAAACTTTTAATACCGTTAGCACATCCGTAATAGTCCAATTATATTGCCCTAAACGGCTGTTGCTACGGAATTATACCGGAAAATATTGGCTTACTTTATAAATACATTTGGTATAAGACAGTTTCTAAATAAGTTGGAAATTTTTACTTTTCCGTAAACTTTAAAAATGATGCTATAAATTTGCGCTCGGTCAAAAGATTGTAAAAAATGGTTCAGAAATTAGTTCAATACAAATCGTTCTTCAATTATTCTATTGCCAAGAAATTGTTGATGTCATTATCGGGTTTGTTTTTGGTAACGTTTTTAATTACTCACCTGAGCGGAAACCTGCAATTGCTATATAATGACGGGGGCATGGCATTCAATATATATGCCAAATTCATGACTACTTTTCCGGTAGTAAAAGCAATTTCATACCTGTTGTATTTGTCAATTATTCTTCATGCCATTGACGGCTTGTATTTAGCCTATAAAAATAAAACCGCCCGCCCTGTGGGTTATGCCGTTTCCAAAGCCGAAAAAAACAGTACCTGGTATTCGCGCAGCATGGCGTTGTTGGGTTCCGCTATTTTGTTCTTCTTAGTTATTCACCTGTACCAGTTTTGGTTCCAGATGCACTGGGGCGGTATTCCTGTGGTAAATTATGGTGGTGAAGAATACAAAGATTTATATGCTTTAGTTTTCAGCGCTTACAAAAACCCGGTTTGGGTGGCATTTTATGTATTGTCTATGATTCCTTTGGCCTACCATTTATTACATGGTTTCCAAAGCGGGTTTCAAACTTTAGGAATCAATCATAGTTCTTACACACCCATTATTAAAGCCCTGGGTATTTTCATTTCAGTAGTAATTCCGATAGGTTTTGCTGCTATTCCCATTGTTATTTTCTTATTCAGATAAACGCTTTTCGTATGTCAAAATTAGATGCTAAAATTCCTCCGGGGCCCATTTCAGACAAATGGAAACAATATCGTTCTACCATTAAACTAGTGAGCCCGGCAAACAAGCGTAAGTTAGATATTATTGTAGTAGGCACAGGTTTGGCCGGTGGCGCTGCCGCTGCCACTTTAGGCGAGTTGGGTTATAATGTAAAGGCTTTTTGCTTTCAGGACAGCCCGCGCAGGGCACACTCTATTGCAGCGCAAGGTGGTATTAATGCCGCCAAAAATTATCGCAACGATGGCGACAGCGTGTTCCGTTTATTTTATGATACGGTGAAAGGGGGCGACTATCGTGCCCGTGAAGCCAATGTGCATCGCCTGGCTGAAGCCAGTGTGAGCATTATAGACCAGGCCGTGGCGCAAGGTGTGCCTTTGGCTCGTGAATATGGCGGCTTGTTAGACAACCGCTCTTTCGGTGGCGTGCAGGTTTCCAGAACTTTTTACGCGCGCGGGCAAACCGGACAACAATTACTGTTAGGCGCTTATTCGGCATTGAGCCGCCAGATTGCAGCAGGGCAAGTGAAAATGTATAACCGCCACGAAATGGTGGAAGTGGTTGTGGTAGATGGCAAAGCCCGTGGTATTATTGCCCGCGATTTAGTAACCGGAAAGGTTGAACGCCATTCGGCACACGCGGTGGTGTTGGCTACAGGCGGTTATGGCAACGTATTTTATCTTTCTACCAATGCCATGGGCAGCAATGTTACCGCGGCATGGAAAGCTTATAAAAAAGGTGCTTTCTTTGGAAATCCCTGCTTCACTCAAATTCACCCTACCTGCATCCCGGTTTCGGGCGAATATCAGTCTAAACTGACGTTGATGTCTGAATCGTTGCGTAACGATGGCAGAATATGGGTTCCGAAGAGAAAAGAAGATTGCGGCAAAGACCCGCGCCAGATTAAAGAAGAAGACCGTGATTACTATCTGGAAAGAATGTATCCTTCATTTGGAAACTTAGTGCCCCGCGATGTAGCTTCGCGTGCCGCCAAAAAAATGTGCGATGAAGGCCGTGGCGTAGGTAAAACAGGCTTGGCTGTGTATCTCGATTTTGCCGATGCTATTACCCGTTTAGGTAAAAATGTGGTGAGTGCCCGTTACGGAAACCTTTTCGATATGTATGAAAAAATTACAGGCGAAAATCCCTACGAGCAACCAATGCGCATTTACCCCGCGGTGCATTACACCATGGGCGGCATTTGGGTAGATTATAATTTAATGACTACCGTTCCGGGTTTATATGCTATTGGCGAAGCTAATTTCTCTGACCACGGAGCAAACCGTTTGGGAGCATCCGCATTAATGCAAGGCTTAGCCGATGGTTATTTCGTATTGCCTTATACCATTGGCGAATATCTTTCAGGCGAAATTTCTACACCCAAAATCAGCACCGATTTACCTGAATTTGTTGAGGCAGAAAACAGCGTAAAAGAGGTAGTGAAAAAGCTGTTGAGCATTAACGGAAAAAAATCGCCTGAAACACTTCATCGTGAATTGGGAAAAATTATGTGGGAATATTGCGGCATGGCTCGCAACGAAGAAGGTTTGAAAAAAGCCTTGGGTATGTTAGCTGAGTTGCGTGAAGAATTTTGGAGCAATGTGAAAGTAGTTGGCGGTGAACATGAATACAACCCTGAATTGGCAAAAGCCATGCGTGTAGCCGATTTTATAGAATTGGGCGAATTAATGGTGAGAGATGCGCTGAACAGAAGAGAATCTTGTGGCGGGCATTTCCGTGAAGAATCTCAGGAAGATGGCGAAGCGAAACGCGATGACGAAAACTTTGCTTACGTAGCTGCCTGGGAATTTAACGGGGTAGGCAGCGAGCCTGCTTTGCATAAAGAGCCATTAGTATTTGAAAATGTAAAATTAGTTACGAGAAGTTATAAATAGTCGATATCCCGATAGCTATCGGGACATAGTCAATAGAAAGATGATGGTTTAAAACTGAAAACTTATTACTGAAAACTGAAGACTTAAAAATATGAACCTTACACTTAAAGTCTGGAGACAAAAAAATGAAAACGACAAAGGTGGGTTTGAAACCTATCAGGTAAAAGACATTAACCACGAGATGTCGTTTCTGGAAATGTTTGATGTACTGAACGAGCAATTGGTAGTAGAAGGGAAAGACCCTGTTGCTTTCGACCACGATTGCCGTGAAGGTATTTGCGGCATGTGCAGCATGTATATTAACGGACAACCACACGGCCCCTGGCAGCAAAACACCACCTGCCAGTTGCACATGCGCGCTTTTAAAGATGGCGATACCATTACGGTTGAACCGTGGAGGGCATCTTCATTTCCGGTGATAAAAGATTTGACTGTAAACAGAGAGGCGTTTGAGAGAATTATGCAGGCTGGTGGTTT
>CAYSGX010000231.1:3050-5289 GCA_964430605.1 uncultured Chitinophagaceae bacterium | reverse complement strand
GCTAACTAATGAATTATTAACGTTAGAAATACTTTTTCTATCTAATTTTTACAGCGATAATAATAGCGTTGCCTTAGAAGTAATTACAAAAGCGCTATCTCACCCCAAACTAAACAGCAACAAGTTTCTTCCGGCCAAATGGCACTACTATAGAGCCTGGTTTTTATTCAGCCAAAAACAATTCGATGAAGCAAACAATGCCATGAACGATTGTACTTACTTGCTGGAAGATAAAACAGGCTGGCTATATGGCTATCGTATTTTAGATATTATGATTACGCTGGAATGCAACGAGTTGTTTTTGGTAGATGGTAAAATTGCAGGATTCAGGAAAATTATTGGTAAGCAAAAAGATATTAATGCTTCAAGGGCTAAAACTATTTTGAAAATTTTAGACGCTTTAGTGAGAAAACATTACGATTACACTTTAGCAGCTAAAAATCAAAGGGCAAATATTACTGTTTTGCAGGAAGCTAGGGCAGAACACCTTTGGGAACCCATGGGCTACGAGTTAATCAGGTTTGAAGAATGGTTTGCAACCAAGCTGCCCAAAAGAAAGGCACAATAATACCGAAAGCATATCTGTTCCGAAATAATCGGAATCTTCGATAATAGTCCAATGTGATTGGACTAAACAGCTATTGTCCCGATAGCTATCCTATCGTGTGGAGACAAATACTGCATTGTCTAAAAATTTTAACCACAATAGAAACATAGATTTGGTATAATGTACGATTTACTGCTATTGTGTTTTTTGCCTGCAAAACTATGATTGCCTGATGCCTGTTTTAAGTGAAACATAGTCCCGCCAAGCGGGATACAATAGCAGGTTCAGGCCTTAATAATAAAGTCAAAACACTATGAAACAAAGCCCTAACAACTATGTTTCTATTGTGGTTATAATAAAAGTTTTCACACGATAGGAAAACTTTCGGGAGCATTATACCAAATTAATTTGAACTAAATAATAAATCAAAACGGTATAACATAAACTGTTCCTTAATTTATTTTTACCAAAAAGTCAAATTTATATTTTAGATAATAATAAGTGTTTATGCTTAAACTTTGTGGATAAATTTATTAGCTTTGCATTCCTTATTTGATTTCCATTGTTTTTTGTGATGTGGAAAACGAGTTTAATAAGAATTTAAACGCATAAAACCTAAAGATTTATACCATGAAAAAAGTACTATTAGCACTGCCATTATTGATGTGCTTATTCTTCTCGCGACAATCATTTGCTCAATACCAGCAAATGAAAGCTAAAAACAAAGTATTATTTGAAAAAGCGGTTCATTACGACACGCTGTTTATATTTGATAAAGCCCTTGAATATTACAAAAAGTTTCAGAGTAAAAACCCTGCAAACTTTTATGTAGTAAATAAGATAGCCGATATTCACCGTGTTTTGGGGCATCCGGCCGATGCCAGCGAATGGTATGCTAAGGCAATTACTATGCCCGAGGCTACGCCTGTCCAAACATGGCATTATGCGCAGGCTTTAAGAGGTTCGGGCAAATATGAACTGGCTAAAAAATACTTCGAAAAATATGCCGAAGAAAATCCTGCCGACAGCAGGCCCAGAAAAATAGCGGAAGGGTTGGTGAACATGACACCATATTACAGAGATACATCAAGCTATAATGTAAGAAATATTGAACTGAATACCAATTTTTCTGATTTCAGCCCTATATGGTATAAAAACAACGGCATCGCTTATGTTACTTCGCGCACCGAGGGCAAGAAAGTAGATAATCGCTGGTCGGGCGGACAAAGTTTCTTAGACCTTTATTATGCCGATTTTGATACCACCAAGAAAAAATTTGGCGAGCCAAAATTATTTGAAGGGAAAATTATTTCAGATTACCACGAAGGGCCAATGGCATTTGACAGTGCCTTTACCAAAATAATTTTCACCAGAAACAACGTAATAAAAAGAACTAAAACCAGTGAGGCAGGTATTATTAAACTGAATTTATTTGAATCTGCCATTTCCAATAATGTATTTGGCAAAGCCACTCGTTTGCCTTTTAATAGCCCCGAATATTCTTGCGGACACCCTACCTTAACCAAAGACGGCAATTTCATGATTTTTGCTTCTGATATGCCGGGCGGTAAAGGCGGCCAGGATTTATATTATACTGAATACAGTGGCGGCAAATGGAGTGAACCCGTAAACTTAGGGTCTGATATTAATACTGAAAGCGATGAAGTTTTTCCTTTCCTGCATGAAGACGGC
>CAYSGX010000231.1:0-3040 GCA_964430605.1 uncultured Chitinophagaceae bacterium | reverse complement strand
GTTTTATGCCTCTGACGGCTTACCCGGTTTAGGCGGTTTAGATGTTTATGTAGCTCAAAAAACAGCCGATAAGCAATGGGGCTTCCCTAAAAACTTTGGCGCTCCCATCAACTCACAGGATGATGATTTCGCGTTTATTTACAACAAAGAAAAAAACTCGGGCTATTTCAGCTCTAACCGCTCTAAAGGAAAAGGCGATGACGATATTTATTTTTTCGACAACCGTCAGTTTTTGTTAAAAGCCTTTGTATATGACAAGTTAACCGGAGAAGCTATTGAAGGCTCTATGGTGCGCCTGGCTGAAAATGGAGATACCCTTTTAACACAAAATACCGATAATAAAGGCTACACTGTTTTCAAAACGCCTAAAGGTCCTGTTTATGTTTTTAAAGCCTCTAAAGCCGGTTATAAAGACAACTATATAGAGTTTAATTCAGGCGAATCACCCACCGACACCGTGAAAATTCCTTTAATGCGCAATGGCTTTATTTTAGAAGCATTAGTAGTAGATAAAGTAACGCAACAACCTATTGAAGGCGCATCGGTTATAGTGAAAAACGATAAAACCAAAGATGTAGATTCTACCTCGCTAACAGGCATTAATGGTAAAGCATATCCTTTTATTTTAGCCAATAATAACTTTACGGTTAAGGCCGATAAATTTGGCTATTTCTTAGTATCGCCTGTTGCGGTTTCTACATACGGTATTTCGGGCGACACTATTAAAGTGAAATTAGAGCTAAGCTTTTTGTCGGCCGGTGCTATTGTTAAGCTGGAAAATATCTACTACGATTTCGACAAGTTCAACATCAGAAAAGATGCTGCCGAAGAGTTAGATCGTTTAGTAGAAATTATGCAGAAATATCCTAAAATGAAAATTGAAATGCGCTCACATACCGATAGCCGCGGTTCAGACGCTTACAACATGAAGTTGTCTCAAAACCGTGCTAATTCGGCTGCTAAATACTTAGTGAAAGAAGGAATAGCACAAGTAAGAATAGCCTTTAAAGGTTATGGCGAAACTGTTCCTGTAAATAATTGTACTAATGATTATCCTTGTTCCGAAGCAGAACATCAATTGAACAGAAGAACTGAATTTAAAGTATTGGTTCAGCCCGATGGCACTGAAGTAAAAGGCACTATTCAGTAACCTGATTGTTTAAAACTATTTTCTTACAGCCTGTGGTTTAAACCACAGGCTGTTTATTTTTGTACCTGCACCATGAACATTCCTTCTAAGCTGATACAAGACGCAGTTAACGAGTTTTCTAAGTTACCCGGCATAGGGCAAAAAACCGCTTTGCGTTTAGTGCTGCATTTATTAAAACAATCGCCACAACACTGCGACAACTTAGGAGGAGCAATTAGTAAGATGCGCCACGAAATAAAATTCTGCAAAAAGTGCCATAATGTTTCCGATGGCGAGCTGTGCAGCGTGTGTGCCAATCCAAGAAGAAATGCTCAGGTAGTATGTGTGGTAGAATCTATTCGCGATGTAATCGCTATTGAAAGCACACAGCAATTTAACGGGCTGTATCATGTATTAGGCGGTGTAATTTCTCCGGTAGAAGGCATTGGCCCCGATGCCTTGCAGATAGATTCTTTAATGCAGCGCATTGAAAAAGAAGGCGTGCAGGAATTAATTATGGCGCTAAGCCCCACTATGGAAGGCGACACTACTATTTTCTATATTTCTAAAAGAGTGCAGGCTTATAATGTAAAAGTTACTTCTATTGCCCGTGGCATTTCATTTGGCGGAGAGCTTGAATATACCGATGAATTAACCTTAGCGCGCTCGATAGTAAACCGCCAGCCTTATGAAAATTATCTGGTAAGCAGATAATTACAGTATTTTTACCCCACGCATGAAGCTGTCGATAATCATTGTAAACTACAACGTAAAGTATTTTATAGAGCAGGCAATCTATGCTGTAAAAAATGCTGTAAAAAATATTACTGCCGAAATTATTGTAGTAGATAATAATTCTGCCGATGGTTCAGTAGAAATGCTTCAGTCTAAATTTCCTGAAGTAATTCTTATCGCTAATAAAGACAACAAAGGATTTTCTACCGCTAATAATCAGGGAATAAAAATTGCCAGGGGCGAATATATTTTGTTGCTCAATCCTGATACCGTAGTGCAGGAAGACACCTTTGAAAAAACCATAGCGTTTATGGATACCCGTGCCGATGCAGGCGCATTGGGCGTAAAGATGCTCGATGGCAAAGGCAATTTTTTACCCGAATCGAAAAGAGGCTTACCCACTCCTGTGGTGGCATTTTATAAAACCTTTGGCTTATCATCTTTATTTCCACAGTCTAAAACTTTCAATCGTTACCATTTGGGTTATTTAGATGAAAATGAAACCCACGAAGTAGAAGTGTTGGCAGGCGCTTTTATGTTGCTTCGTAAAACCGTGTTAGATAAAATCGGCTGGCTCGATGAAGATTTTTTTATGTATGGCGAAGACATAGATTTATCATATCGTGTTACCAAAGCAGGATACAAAAACTATTATTTTGCCGGTACTCGTATTATTCATTATAAAGGTGAAAGCACTAAAAAAGGCAGCCTGAACTATGTGAAGATTTTCTATCAGGCAATGATAATTTTCGCCCAAAAACATTATTCGGCAAAGCAGGCGAAACTGTACACCGTGTTTATAAATTTGGCGGTTTACTTGCGCGCGTTTATTGCAGGCATCAATCGTTTTCTGCAAGTAGTGTTAAAGCCATTTACAGATGCCGTTTTACTTTTTGCCGGTATTTATTTCATCAAAAATTTTTGGGCTGAAAACATTAAAGATGCAGCCGAATATTATCCTGAAAAATTTACCACATTGATTGTACCAATTTATATTGCACTTTGGTTGCTTTCAGTTTATTTCAATGGCGGCTACGACAAGCCTGTAAAAAATCACCGTATTATTCGAGGGTTGCTGGCAGGCACTGTTTTAATTGCGGCATTTTATGCGTTTCTTCCGGAAACGTTACGTTTCTCCAGAGCCATTATTTTGTTAGGTGCAGTGTGGGCCATTTT
>CAYSGX010000230.1:0-5297 GCA_964430605.1 uncultured Chitinophagaceae bacterium | reverse complement strand
AATGCGCCAAGGTTAGTAGCGTTTTATCTGAATGGCCAATCATATTTCAGATTTCAGGATTTAACCATCAGAGTAGATAATGCCTTGCCTGGCGCACAAGGGCAGGTTGGTGTTACCAATTATGGTTTACATTTAACTAATTGTTCTGATTATAATATTGTAAGGACTCAGATTTTATCAGGTAATGGTGGTTCCGGTGGTCAAGGTATTACCGGTACTTCAGGCGCAAATGGCGCTAATGGCGGAAATGCCAGCGGACAAAATGGTGGTATTGGCGCTACCGGTGTGAGTGGTAATGGTGGTAATGGCGGTAGAGGTGGTAATGGTGGCACGCTTAGCGGTTCTGATGGTCAAAATGGAACAGCCGGACAAAATGGTGGTGGTGCCGGTGGTATTCGTGGGCAAGGAAATACTATTTGTGCCAATGGCTTTATTGGTATATTAGAAGGCACACAGCCATCTCCGGGTTTAGCCGGGGCGAATGGTGCAAGTGGAACTTCTGGTACACAAGGCCCTGCGGGGACATTTAATGGTGGTTTTTTTGAGCCTGGTATTGCAGGTGGTAACGGAACTAACGGAACTAATGGACTACCAGGTGGTGGTGGTGGTGGTGCCGGTGGTGCCGGATTGGGTACTTCAGGAAGAGGTGGCGGAGGCGGAGGTGCCGGTGCTACCGGTGGTTCAGGCGGTCAGGGTGGCCTTGGCGGGGGTGGTACCTTTCCTATCTACTTATTTAATAATGGTACAAATGGAAATATAGAACAATCTAATCTTACGGTTGGAAGTTCCGGTGTAGGTGGTATTGGTGGTATTGGCGGAACGGGTGGTACAGGCGGTGCCGGTGGCAACGGTCAAAATTCAGGAGGTTGTGACTCAGACCCTAATGGTAGAGGTGGCAGAGGGGGAAATGGCGGTCAAGGGGGATCCGGTGGAAGTGGTTCCGGTGGGATTGCACAGCAAATTACGGTTGATGGAGGTTCACAATTAGTAACTTCTGATGTTAATTTCAACTTACAAGCACAACCTACTATTAATGTTACTAATGTTAGCTGTACAGCTACTCCGGTAAACTTTACTACCGCAACAGCAGATAATTGGAGTTTTGGCAGTGGTTCAAATCCTCAAACCGATAACGGTGATGCGGTCGTTACCCAATATAGCACGGTTGGAAGAAAAAATATAAATTATGCTTCAAACGATTATACAGGATTCTATAATATTGCTACTACAGGTGGTAATTCTACCCCGACAATTATACCTTCGTTTGCCGCTGTTAACGGTGTGTACCAGTTATGCGTGGGTGCTGAAGCAAATTTCAGCAGCGATATAACAGGCATTAATTATGTTTGGAATTTAGGTGGTGGAGCTACGCCAAATGATTATAATGGCCCTAATTTCCAAACCATCAGCAACGTTCAGTTTAATGCTGCTGGTACATACACAATTACTTTGTCGGTTGAATCCGATTGTTGTGGGCCTTCTGATTTAGCTACTTTAGATGTTGTTGTTATTCCTGCACCTGAAGTAACGGTTACACCTGCTACTTCAAGTATTTGTGTGGGTGCCGATGTTACTTTAACAGCAGCGGGTGCAATTTCTTATGAATGGAGTACTAATCAGTTTACAACTTCTATTACAGTTGCTCCAACTGATCTTGGTGTAAATACATATACCGTTGTTGGTACCTCAGCCTCAGGCTGTCGTTCTGAGCCTGCAACCGCTACGGTTGATGTAACTGATAATCCTGTTATTGACATTGTTGGTCAGAATTTCGTTTGCTTAGGCCAGTCAGTTGTGTTAACAATCGAAGGAGCTGTTTCGGGCAATTATCAGTGGGGTGGTGGCTCTACCGCTACTACTCAATCTGTTGAGGTTACACCTACGGTTGATCAGACATTATATACTGCGCAAGTTACCAATGGTGATTGTGTAAGTAATATTGATTCTTTTGTTGTGTTTGTTGATTCATTGCCGGTAGCTGTAGTTACCGGAGATACAGTTGCATGCAGAGGCCAATCAGCTACACTTATTGTTGAAGGTGGTAAGAGCTATATCTGGAACACAGGAGATACTACAAGTATTGTAATTGTAACATTAGATAATGATTCGACTTTTACCGTTATTCCTATTTCACCTGCCGGTTGTGAAGGCGATGAGATTTCATTTACAGTAAGAGCTACTGATTTTGTACCTGTCAGTGTTTCACTTTCAGCAAATCTTTCTGTAATATGTCAGGGTAATGATGTGGTATTAACCGCAACTCCTGTAAACGGAGGTACTAATCCGACTTACGACTGGTTAGTTAATGGTGTTGTAGTGGCTACAACCAGTGTGCCTGAATACGTTGCCGAAGGGTTAGAAGATGGCGCTGTTGTTTCAGTAGTATTAAATTCATCTTTGCCGTGTGTAACCGGTAATCCTGCTACATCCACTAATTCAATAACCGTTCAGGTTGACGCGTTTAGTGTCGCTTTAACTACTGAAAGTACGGCAGTATGTGATGGCAGCGATGTGTTGTTTACGGCAACTGCCGTTAATGCAGGTACAGCACCGGAATATACATGGTTGGTAAATGGTGTAGTTGTATCAACTACAACTGAAAACACATTTACCACCAATACATTGAGCGATGGAGATGTTGTAACTGTTACGTTGGCTAACAGCACTACTTGCCCTGCGGGTAGCAATACTGCTTCTGCGCCTGTTGCAATTGACGTATTAGTGAGTCCGTCTGTTTCTATTAATCCTTTAGATTCAAATGTAGTAGGCAAATATGATGGAGAAGTAACATTATCCGGTACTCCTGAAGGCGGTGTTTTTGCCGGAACAAGTATTACCGGAAATATTTTTAATCCTGAAGTTGCTGATACAGGTTTCCATGTAATTACCTACACAGTTGTTGATCCCAGTGGTTGTTCGGGTGTAGATAGCTTAACGCTTGAAGTTAAACTATTCGGCCCTCCTTATGCAATACCAAATGCGTTTTCTCCAAATGGAGATGGAATGAATGATGTATTCAGAATATTAACGCAAGGTGCTACTGTAGATGAGTTTCAAATATTTAACCGTTGGGGTGAATTGGTTCACGATTCTAACACTACCGGTTGGGATGGAACCTTAGATGGCAAAGAACAGCCTGCGGAAGTTTATTTATTCAGAGCAGTAATTACATTGCCAGATAATACTACTACAGTTACAGAAACAGGACAAGTTAAACTTATTCGCTAAAAACCACTGAAATGAAAAAAATATTTGCAGTTATTGTATGTTTTTGTGTTGCCGGACAAGTGTTCGCTCAAGACATCCACTTTTCACAATTCTATAATTCGCCTTTAACGCTAAACCCTGCGCTGACAGGTAAAATGAATGGCGCTTACAGAATAGGGGCTATATACAGAAACCAATGGTTTCAATCGTCTCCTACAGGAACACCTTTTGTAACCTATTCAGGTTCATTCGATGCTCCTATCCGTTTCAAAAATGACGCGCTTGGCCTTGGTTTAGTTGCTTATCAGGATAATGCCGGTGAAGGTGCGTTGAAAACCCTTAATATTATGGGTAGCGTTGCTTATCACAAAGCATTAGGTAAAGATGGCAGGCATTCGTTGTCTTTAGGCACACAACTTGGCTATTTACAAAAGAAACTTGATGATGGTTTAATTATTACAGAGAATCAACATCAGGGTACTATATATAATCCCGGCTTGCCTACCGGTGAAAACTTAGATGGCTCTAAAGGGTTGTTTGATATGAATGTGGGTTTACATTGGAACTCCCTAATCGGCAAGCGTTCAGCTATTTATGCCGGAGGCGCTTTGTTTCATGTATTAGCGCCACAAAACAATTTTGTTCAGAATGTTCAGTTCAACTTGCCAAGAAGAATTGTAGCTAACGCTGGCGCTGATATTGGCTTAGGTGAAAAATTCAGCTTATTACCATCTTTGATTTTCCAATATCAGGATAAAGCTAAAGAGCTGAACGCGGGTTTAGCTTTCGCTTATGCTTTCAATCAATCGTTTACATGGTATTTAGGAGGTTTCTATCGTTTTCCTGAAACAGCGCCAATTGCTTACACAGCTTTTGAATTTAAAGGGTTCAGATTAGGTGTCAGCTATGATGTTCCAATGTCTGATGTAAAAGAATTAAGGCCATTAAATGGCAGCAGGCCAGGCTCTATAGAGGTGTCTTTAATGTTTGTAGGTAAAGCTAAAGTATTGCCAAATCCTAGTTCATTATTGTTCTGTCCAAGATTTTAATTTAAGGTATTACCATAAGTAAGTAAATATTTATACACTGAAATTTATTAAAACGCACATGAAATCTAAAATTCTGTTTGTATTGGTTACTTTGCTTGCATTCAATACTTTGTTTGCCGCAGAGAAAAAAACCGAGATGGAGAAAGTAGACAAACTTTCCAATAAGAAGAAAATTAAAGTTGGCGACAACTTATACAACAAAGGCAGTTTTTATAACGCCATTGAAGTGTATGAGAAAGTTTTAGTGAAGAAGCCAAGCCATACTGCAACCCATTACAAGTTAGGTTTAACAAATTATGTAATCAGAGATTATGCGAAAGCTGCCGATTGGTTTAGTAAAGTAGCTGAGTTCGATTCTTTGGGTTATCCGCTAAGCCAGTATTTTTGGGCTGCCAGCTTAAAAAGAACAGGTGAATATGAAAAAGCGAAAGCCAAGTTTGAAAGTTTCAAAAAAACTACGTTCAAGAAAGAAAAACAGGATGTATCTGATTTGAAGAAAACTGTTGATATTGAAGTTCAGGGTTGCGATTTAGGGATTAAAGCATCTGCTGAACCAACAAAGGTTAAAATCAGGCACGTTTCTGAAATTAATAACCCGATGAGTGATTATGCGCCTCGCCAGCATAATGATAAACTAATATTTTCTGCTTTAAACGCAGATACTGTGATCGTTATTGACCCGGAATATCCCAATGCTTCTCGTTATTCAAGATTATACGTTGCCGATAAAGCCGGAGATAACTGGGGTACTCCAAAAGAGTTTTCCGCTCCTTTTAATGCAGGCGATGTACACATAGGTAATGGTATTTATTCAGCCGATGGCAAAACATTTTTGTTTACCCGTTGTACGGAGTCTGATGAGTTGAAGATGGTTTGTAAAATTTATGTATCCAGTTACACTAATGGCACATGGTCTGAGGCTACTTTGTTAGGTAATGGAATTAATCAGGATGGCTCAACCTCTACCCATCCATCTTTAGTTATTACTGAAAATGGTCAGGAAAATTTATACTTCGCTTCTGATATGTCCGGAGGTAAAGG
>CAYSGX010000229.1:0-5346 GCA_964430605.1 uncultured Chitinophagaceae bacterium | reverse complement strand
CAACCAGTCGCTTATGGCTTCGTTTATAGCGCATTGGGGCGAAAGCAAAGCGGCAGAATGGTGCAAAAAAATAACCGCAAATTTTGCACGCATACCCAAAGGAAGCGATACCGATATTATTTACGAAATAGCAAACGGCAAAGGCGACATTGCCTTCATTAACCATTATTATCTTGCCAATATGGTTGGTTCGTCAATCGCTGCCGAAAAAGAAGCCGCATCAAAAGTCGGCCTGTATTTTCCCAACCAAAATACTTCGGGGGCACATATCAATATCAGCGGTGCGGCAGTGGTGAAACATGCAAAGCACAAAGAAAATGCCGTAAAGCTCGTTGAGTTTCTTTCTGAAAAATTTGCCCAAACAACTTTCACCGAAAATAACTTTGAATATCCCGCTAATCCTAAAGTGGAAATGTGTAAAACTTTAGCCGCATGGGGGAACTTCAAACCCGATACGCTTGATTTATCTTTGCTAGGAAAGTATAATACCGAAGCAGTTAAAATTTTTGACAAAAGCGGCTGGTATTAATTTCTGAATATACATAGTGCGTTGGTTTTTGATGCCGTCAGCTAAAGCAGACGGTAATAAAGTTGTCGAACTTATAGTGTTTCCCGCATGGCCGTCTGCTTTAGCCAACGGACACTAAAAGTTCACAGCTTTCTGACAAATCATAAAAAAATCAGCGTACAACGTTTTAACAAACAGCAGCAATGATTACGAAGAAAATTGGCTTATGGAGTGTGGTTTCAATATTGCTGGCTATTGTTTTTTTGTTGCCCACAGTCATAATTTTCATTGAACTTTTCCGGTCTGTAAGTGATAACTGGAATCATGTGGTGGCCAATGTTTTGCCACTGTACATTAAAAACTCGCTCATACTTATTGCAGGGGTGGTAGCCGTTTCATCTATCATTGGTATTGGCACTGCCTGGCTGATTACACAATTTAATTTCTTCGGAAAAAACCATATTGAATGGTTGATGTTGATGCCATTGGCTATTCCCACTTACATAATGGCTTATGCTTATGCGGGAATATTTTTATTGCTGGCAACTTATAAAATAATTGCGCCCATAGACATCAAAAATATTGTTGCCCTTATTTTTATTCTGTCGTTTGCCTTGTATCCTTATATCTACGCGGTATGCAAAACTTCTTTTGCCATACAAAGCGCATCGCTGTTGGAAGCATCGCGCACTATGGGTAAAAGTTATACTGAAACTTTTTTTAAAGTAGCGTTGCCGCTTTCGCGCACTGCCATTATTGGCGGGGTAAGTTTGGTTGTAATGGAATTGCTTAACGATTACGGTGCCGTAAAATATTTCGGCATAGAAACTTTAACAACAGGTATTTTCCGAACATGGTTTTCAATGGGCGACCTGAATACCGCCATTCGCATTTGTGCCATCGCGCTTTTGGTAGTGATGATTTTACTGGCTTCAGAAAGAATACAGCGCGGCAGAAAAACATTGATAGACCCAGGCAACGCCAGCCGAAAATTACTGGTAAGGAATCTCGGTGGCATAAAATCATTTTTAGTATTTGCCACTTGCCTGCTGCCTATACTTTTCGGTTTTATATTTCCGCTGTTGCAAATACTCTACTGGACAGCCCTCACTGCTGCGCAAGTAATAGATGTCGCTTTTTTCGGGCTGATGTTTAATACTGTTTTTCTGGCTGCCGCTGCCGCCATTTTATGTATTGTGGCTGCCATTATTTTCAACTTCTCCAAAAACTGGGAAATATCATTATTGCTAAGAGCTTTCACCCGCTTATCTACCACAGGTTATGCCATTCCCGGTGCGGTAATAGCCATTGGTATTTTAGTGCCCGCGTTATTTATCGACAAGCACTTTTCAGCAAACTATTCTTTACTAAACTACACGGTAATATTTCTTCTGTTTGCCTACCTCATCAGGTTTATTGCAGTATCTAACAATTCGCTCGAAAGCAACTTTAAAAAAATATCGCCACAGCTTACAGCCGCTTCAAAACTAATGGGCAAAAACAGCGTTGCTACTTTATTTAAAGTGCATTTGCCATTGGTAAAGCCCGGCATTATCACCGCATTTTTGTTGGTATTTGTAGAAGTAATAAAAGAGTTACCGCTTACTTTAATTTTGCGCCCTTTCGATTTTAATACCTTAGCTACCAAATGTTTTGAAATGGCAAGCGATGAGCGTATAGCAGAAGCCGGCAATTATGCGTTGGTGATAGTAGTATCGGGCATGATTCCGGTATTTTTTCTAAACCGTTTCGGCAATAAAAAGTAAAAGATAATGAGCTACCTGAAGTTGACACATGTTGAGAAAAAAGGATTGAGCAGCAATTTTAAACTGCATGATATTAGCTTTTCGGTAGAGAAAGGGCAAATACTTGCGCTCGTGGGCGAAAGCGGCAGTGGCAAAACTACTTTGCTGCGTATGATCAGCGGCTTAGACACGCCCGATAGTGGCTTCATAAATTTAGATGAACAGCCTATTTTCGACAGCGAAAATTTTGTGCCTGCCGAAAAACGCAACATCAGTTATGTGTTTCAGGATTATGCTTTGTTTCCGCATCTTACCGTAGCTGAAAATATCCGCTTCGGAATAGATAAGCTTTCGGCAAATGTGCAAAAAGAACGTGTTGCCGCAATGCTCGAACTGGTGAATCTTACCGATTTTGCCAACCGTTACCCCAGCGAACTTTCGGGCGGCGAACAGCAAAGAGTAGCCGTAGCAAGGGCGCTGGCTATTCAGCCTAAAGTATTGCTGCTCGATGAGCCTTTCAGTAATTTAGATTTTATAAGAAGAGAAACTTTAAAAACCGAACTGAAAAGTATTCTGAAAAAAGCCGGCACTACGGCAGTGTTTGTTACCCACGATACTACCGAAGCCCTGTACCTTGCCGATAAAATTATTGTGCTGAAAGACGGAAAGATACTGCAACAAGGCACACCCGAAAAGATTTATAATTTTCCGGTGAACCAATATGTGGCTTCATTTTTTGGCAAAGCCAATTTTTATGAAACCATTATTTCAGACGAAAACTACCTGTTGCCTTTCGATATTAACCTGCGCAAACTTGACCTGAAACGTTATGACCGTGTGTTGGTATGTGCGCGCCCCAATGGTTTTTTTCTTAAAGAAGATGCTAAAATTAGCGGCACTATTGAACAACAGTTTTTTCTGGGAACGGTAACCGAGCTGAAAGTTAAAACGATATTCAGAGAGCGTGAATTTTATTTCACCATACACACCAACCCCAAAAATATTTTCACCGTGGGGCAAACCATCAACTTTGATGTACACCCCGAAGCCGTGCATTATTTGCTGGGCGATGCCACTACGTGGGATTAAATATCTATAGGATGGCTCTAAAATTTGATTATTTCACGCAAAGACGCAGAGAAAATTCAAATTAATTTTCAACACTTTGCGGTTTAACATCTTAGCGTGAAACATGAGTATTTTTAATTTTCAGAACTGTTCTATACTCACTGCAACATCAATTGCCCAACCACAAACAGTAAATATCCCAACACCATAGTACCATCCAACCAAAAAGTATATTGGTATTCGCTCACTTCGGCTTTACTTTTCAGGTTGTATCTAATAATACTTGAAGTAATTAAATACCACATTAACAGAGGTATCAGGTAGGCTTCTATGGTTTGCTCTAAAAACAAAACCACCAGCAGCGGCATAGCCGAAATCATCAACAAACCTTGCGACAGCCAATAGGTTCTCAGCTTGCCAATCTTCATGGGTATAGTGGCATATTTCAGATTTACTTTATCGAACTTTAAATCTCTTACATCGAACGGGATAGTGATGGCCACAATAAATAAAAAACGGTTGAGCCACAACAAGCCGATATTCAACGTGTCATCAGGAATATAATTGGCCAACGGCACCAGTACTGCCACAAACGACCACACTGTTGCTACAATAAATGGTTTCAGAAAACCAAAATCCCTGAGCCTTATTCCGAAGGGCAAAGGAAAAGTATAGAATATCGCGATAGCTCCCAAAACAGCCAACGCTATAACAGATTGCCAACTGATGAAAAACAAACAAACAAAAGATATAATTGCCGAAAGCAGCATGGTGGCATACACCCACTTTTTGTGTCGCGCCATAAAGCCATGCATACCCGACAGCGTTTCAACTTCTTTAGCAGGAATGGTAATGATGCGATGCAGGTTGTAAATGATATAAGTATTGCAAAACGAAAACAGCATATACCAACTGCCGCTGTTTCCGACAGGCACATTGTAAATAATAAAACTTTGCGCAATGAAGCCGAAAGCACAAAGCGCTATCCATAAATTGCTGTCGGCAAGAAAGTGAATAGCGCTTTGAATATGTTTATTCAATACTTACAAGTATTTAAAATTGTAATTGGGCGTAAGCTTGGTAAGCGTGTTATAAATTAATTTAATTACATCTTCCACATCTTTAATTTCTACCATTTCAACCGTGGTGTGCATATAGCGCAACGCCAGTGAAATTAAAGCTGAAGGCGTGCCACCGTTTGAATAAGCAAAAGCATCAGTATCGGTACCGGTAAAACGGGAAGCGGCATCGCGCTGAATAGCAATTTTACTGGTATCGGCAGCCTGAATAATTAAATCGAGCAACTTGTTGTGCACCGCGGGGCCATAAGTAACCACAGGGCCTTTTCCGCAGGCAAAATCGCCTTGCACAATTTTATTGATTAAAGGCGTGGTGGTATCGTGGCATACATCGGTACAAATCACTACATTGGGCTTAATAGTTTGCGTAATCATTTCAGCGCCTCTTAAACCCACTTCTTCCTGTACCGAATTTACAATGTACAAACCGAATGGCAGTTTCTTTTTATTCTGTTTCAGCATACGGGCAACTTCGGCAATTATAAAACCACCAATGCGGTTGTCTAACGCACGACCCACATAGTAGCGGTTGTTCAGCTTAATAAACTCATCTTCATAAGTAATTACGCAACCCACATGAATGCCTAAATCTTCAACTTCTTTTTTAGTTTTTGTGCCGCAATCTAAAAAAATGTTTTTCATAGAAGGCGCTTCTTCTTTCTCGCCCGAACGAGTATGAATAGCCGGCCAGCCGAATACCGCTTTTACAATACCTTTTTTAGTGTGAATATTTACACGCTTTGATGGCGCAATCTGATGGTCGCTGCCACCGTTGCGTTTCACATAAATCAACCCGTTGTCGGTAATGTAAGAAACAAACCACGAAATCTCATCGGCATGTGCTTCAATTACTACTTTGTATTCAGCCTTAGGGTTAATTACGCCATACACCGTTCCGTAGTTATCTACTTTATACTCATCGATATAGGGCTTAATGTAGCTCAGC
>CAYSGX010000228.1:5006-5365 GCA_964430605.1 uncultured Chitinophagaceae bacterium | reverse complement strand
GGCAAATCGAAGGGGCAGCGCGGGCACACGCCTTCTTATGAACACCTGTTGCATACTGTAGATGATTTGCTGAATAAAGCCGAAGAGTTTTTTCCGGAAATGCCCAAGGTATTGATGGGGCATAGCATGGGTGGCAATGTGGCGCTTAACTATGCTTTAAGCCGCGAACCGAAAATTGTGGGTATGATTGCTTCATCGCCATTATTACGTTTGGCATTTGACCCACCGGCATGGAAAACGGTGTTGGGCAATTTGGTAAAAAATATTTTCCCTTCGTTGCCGCAGTTTAGCGGTTTAGATTCAAAAGCTATTTCCCGTATTCCTGATTGCCCCCAGAGGAACAATATAATTGATCACAT
>CAYSGX010000228.1:0-4996 GCA_964430605.1 uncultured Chitinophagaceae bacterium | reverse complement strand
ATTCCTGAAGAAGTGGCGAAATATGACAACGATAAATTGGTACACGACAGCATTACGCCCGGTATGTATTTTGGCTTTATGGAAAAAGGCGAATATGCTATGGCTCATGCTGCCGAATTTCCTTTGCCGCTGTTAATTTACCACGGCACCGAAGACAGGCTTACTTCACATATCGCCTCTAAAGAGTTTGCCGGAAAGGCAGGCGGGAAAGCCACCTTACAACTGTTTGAAGGCGGCTATCATGAAACACACCACGACCACGATAAAGACAAAGCCATCGCGTTAATATGCCAATGGCTGCAACAACATGTAAATGCCTAAATAATTTTTGTGAACGGACTCGGGGATAAGGAACAACTTTTTGCCATTATTGATACTGAAACTACAGGCGGAAACCCTTCAAAAGACAGGGTGATGGAAGTCGCTATTATTGTACACAACGGCAGGCATATTGTAAAGCAGTATTCAACACTTATTAATCCCGAAGCCCCCATCATGCCATTTGTGATGTCGCTTACAGGTATTAACAGCGATATGCTGAAAGACGCGCCTACTTTTCAGGATATAGCTAAAGAGATTTTTGAGCTTACTGAAAATACCATTTTTGTAGCGCATAACGCCCGCTTTGATTATGGTGTGCTGCGCAATGAATTTAAGCGTATAGGTATGCGCTTTAACAGAAAGCAACTGTGTACGGTGAAACTGGCAAGGCAAATTTTGCCGGGCTATAAATCGTATAGCTTAGGTAAACTTTGCCGTGAAATAGGTATTCCGGTAGATAACAGACACAGGGCCATGGGCGATGCCGAAGCAACGGCTTTATTGTTTGAAAAAATTCTTCTGAATGATAAGAAAGAGTTTATTCGCTCTATGCTTGAAGAAGAGCTGAATGATATAATTGCCCCGCCAAAACTTTCTAAAGAATTAGTAGATGATTTGCCTGAAGAAGTGGGCATATATTATTTTCTGGATGAAAAAGGGAAACCGCTTTATATAGGCAAATCGAAAAATATCCGCAAGAAAGTAATTAATCATTTTCTTAGCGCCAATGAGAGCGCCCGCTTTGCCGAATTGAAAAACAGCATTTGTGATATCAGCTACGAACTCACCGGAAGCGAACTGATTGCTACTATTCTGGAAGCTAATGAAGTAAGAAAATATTTCCCGCCATTCAACGCTTCATTACGCACCGGTAAATATAAATATGGCATTTACCAATCAACAGATGAAAGAGGTTTTTTCAATTTGAAAATTGAAAACTTAAAACCCGATGAAAAGCCGTTGATAGAATTTACCAACAGGAAAAGCGCCAATATAGTAATGCACAAGCTGATTGAAAAATTTGGCTTGTACCCTTCGCTTTGCGGCTATGGCAATGCCGGTGATACAATGCCCGAAATGCCTGCCGCTGTTTATAATTTAAAGATGAAAGAGGTAAATGCAAGGTACCGTTACAAGCATCCCAATTTCTTTATTATCAGTGAAGGAAAATCGCACCATCAGCAATCGCTGGTATGGATTGAAAATTATGAATACAAAGGCTATGGCTATTTCGAGCCTGAATATATCGAGAACGATATTCAATCATTAAAAGAAGTAGCGCAGCCGCAAGCCGATGATCCTGATGTGCATCGCATTATTCGCACCTGGCTGGGCAAAAAAACTAAAGATGAAATAATAGTGTATCCCTAAAACAAAAAAGGGCATCTGCAAATGATGTCCTTTTTTGTTTAGTTTTTCGCTATGCTTAGCGCTATGGTAAACTTGCTTTAAATTGTTGATAGCGTAAGTCATATTTTTCATTGCCCGGGCAACCTTCGCTGGCTTTATTGGCATAAATATTCTGAATTCTGTTTTCA
The DNA here is from genome assembly GCA_964430605.1 of uncultured Chitinophagaceae bacterium. Classification (GTDB taxonomy): domain Bacteria; phylum Bacteroidota; class Bacteroidia; order Chitinophagales; family CAIOSU01; genus CAYSGX01. Next base: position 3,137 of record CAYSGX010000228.1, on the reverse strand, counting down.
GGATTAGGATGTGTACTTAAAAACTGCGGCACGCTTTGCCCGCCTAAAGACTCGATTTTTTCAAAGAAACCTGCCGCCCCTGCCGCGTTATAAGTGGTAGGGCAAAGATATTTTACCGAATATTCATCAGCCTCTTTTTCATCGCTTCTGCTGAATGCTAAAGTGGTTAGGCTGGCTGCAATTTGCGCTAACTGGTCTTGGCCTGTAGTGCCTGCTACGATACCTACCAACAGCGACAAACCATATTGCTTGGTTAACTGGTCGGTAGAGTGCCTTCTGTCGGCATGAGCCATTTCATGGCCCAACACACCAATTAATTCATCTTCGGTATCTAAGAACTTAATTAAGCCTGTGTAGATATAAATATAACCGCCCGGAGCACAAAAGGCGTTTAAGGTAGCATCGTCTCTGATGATTTGCACTTTCCACTCAAATTCATTTTTGTAAAACACTTTATCTGCATTTAAAATAGAATCTCTCAAGCCTCTTATATAAGTATAAGCCTGTGGGTATTGCGCCTCTGAAAGTACCGGATATTCCTGGGGATTGGAGGCTATATGCTGCTCTAATTCCTGCCCCAAAGCTATATCATCTTTTATTCTGAAAACATTGAGGCTTTTGTCGTCTTTGTTTTTGCAAGAGTTGCTGATAAATAAAATTGCTGCTAAAGAAAACAGGGCAGTGATTTTTGCGATTGCATTCATAGATTATACTTTGGAAGTAAAAGTAAACAAACGGAGGCAAAATTAAACAAAAAATGCTGCCATTTACGGCAGCATTTTTGTTGTTGTTAGTTACGAATTTAAGCGCTCTCTAAGAGTAACAGTCAGGTTAATAGAAATACAATATTGTATTTATTCGTTTACCCTCATTTCACCATTCTTGCCTATATTAAGTATCGCGTTATCTTTCACTTCGCACTTCACGGTATGCCCTACCTTATCATCAACATCAAACTTACCGTTCTCAACCGTTATTTTGCTTAAAACATTGATATTGTCCAGCATTTTAACACTCACCGTAGCAGGAGAACCGGAATTTTCAATTACCAAATCATGGAAGGTATTGTTAGCGCTTCCCGATACCCAATTGGTTCTTATGGTTTGATTACCGCTTCCTTTAAATACCACTTTTCTTGGCCCGACTCCCGAGGTATAGAATGTTCCATAGTTTATCCAGTCTCCATGCACATCAAGGGTTCCCTGTATATCTAAAGTGGCATTATTACCTATATAAACGCTTCTCGCCTCTCTTGGCGTAACACCGGCAGGCACAACAGGCATTACTACAGGCACACCTGAACAACCGGCAACTATATTAAGTATAAAAATATTTTTTCCCTGCACAGGAACCGCACTTGCGGCAACAAAGGAACCCACGCCACCACTGCTAAATTCTTTCCAGTTGCCAGGAGTATTCCATGTATCATTGTCTCCACTCCACAAATAATCTCCGTTTGTTAGTGTAATACCCGTAAGTTGATTTTGCACATCATTTACGGTTACGGTACTTCCCTGACCTACAGTTACCGGAAAATCTGCCGTTTCCGTTCCGCAGCTATTTGTCCCTGTGGCAGTGGCGCGAACCGTAAAATCAGAAGTAACATTGCTTACTTCACCTGTATTAGCATTAATATTTGCACCACCAGAAACGATACTATAGGTAATGTTTGCGGCATTGGTTGCCGTTGCAGTATAAATGCTTGTTTCGCCCGGGCATAACTCCGGCACTCCTGCAATAAATGAAAGCGTTTCCACATTGGCGACAACCACTATCGTTCTTATTGACGAAGTTGTCTCGGCACACACACCGCTTTTTACTACTGCACGGTATTCCCATGTACCTGCGGCAGATGGCGTTTCGCTGTATGTAGCATTGGTATTAGATATGGTTGCCCATGACCCGGAATTCAGACGCTTTTCCCATCTTACTATGCCGCCTGTATGTCCGCTCAACGTTATGGTTCCTGTCGGGTTGCCTTCGCACAAAGGAGTGGTTCCGCCCGTTACGCTGCTACCAACCGTAGCGGGGTCAACCACTATCGTTCCGGTTGCCACCGCACTGCCACAGCCGCTTGGCGTTATTGTATAGCTGAATGTACCATGTTGGGTTGGCGTACCGCTTATGGTTATAATGTTTGAGGCATAGCTTGCCGTTACTCCGGCAGGCAAGCCCGCTGATGAGAATATGCCCGTTACGTCAGTAGTAGCATGGGTAATGCTTGGGCTGACAGAGGTATTGATGCACACCGTTGGCGATGATGATGCCGCCCCAACCGTACGGTTGGGCGTTACTGTTATCTGAACCGCAGTGCTGGTATTTGGTACAGCACATGAGCCGGAGGTAACTAACCTTCTGAACCATGTTGGTTGCGTTAATGCTCCCGGAGCATAGTTTATACCATCATTAGTACCTGCTGCCGCACCAAAGCCTGTCAATGCAGATGTAGTGCTGCTTTGCCACGCATAAGTATAGGTTCCGTTTCCTCCTGTGGGAGTGCTGCCTGTTAGCTGTGCAGGCGCAGTTCCGGTACAGATAGTTTGTGCTGCGGAAATGGTGTTGTTTGCTAAAGGAGCTTCAATAACTACCACCCATCTTCCTGCCGCCCAACGCGCGTTTCCACAATCGGGCGAGCCTCCCGGATCCACCATAGCGGTATAGGTACGCGTGGTGCTTAAGCCCGCAGGCGGGTCGTAAGCGGTGGTTCCGGTAGCTATCATTACATCATCTAAAGTACCTACGGTAGCACCGTTAGGTCTTGTATATGTAAACCTGAACTGCCTGTAGTTTTGCGCCTGAGTAAAGGTATGGCTATAGGTATTAGTACCACATACAGGAATTATGATGAGCAAAGTTCCGTTAACTGAGTGTGTGCCAATGGTAGTCCAGCTATTTCCATCGGTAGATGCCTGAACAACCATTGAGCCGTTAACACCAAGATTTGGCCCGCGAATAGTATATCTGAGCCGCGTTACAGGGTCAGTAGAAAAATGTGTTACCACCCTGTCATTGGTAGCATTAAATTCCAACGCCATGCTTTCTGCCAAATTAGGGCAATCATTATTAGTGCCGATAGAGGTGAAGTCCCAGCCATTAGGCACTACCGTATGCCCGAAATCAAAGGTTTCAGTTCTTGT
>CAYSGX010000227.1:0-5417 GCA_964430605.1 uncultured Chitinophagaceae bacterium | reverse complement strand
GCCCTGCGCGCCCTGAATACCGCTTCTGATAACATTGCTTGTATTTGTTCCTTCGGAAACCCAAAATTCTACGCATTGGTCGTCATTATGGCTGGTGGCAACGCCTCCCGTAGCAGTTGTTGACATGTAAGACCATCCGCTTACAGTAACCACTATTAAGTCTGAGGTAGAGCCTGCATTAACAGTAGTGGAAACTATGGTTACGGTGGGTGGTGTTGTGTTGTTATTGCCTAATGAAGTGAGTGTTGTTTTTACAGCCGTTTGAAAATCTTTTGAAATCCATGTACCTGCACCTCCTGCCGGTCCCGGAGGGCCTTGAGGCCCCTGTGATCCTGTCGCTCCGGTTGCCCCTTGCGGCCCGGTAGCACCCGTATTACCCTGTAATCCTTGTGGCCCGGCAGGCCCTTGTATGCCCTGTGGTCCTGTTAAATTAGATGTGGTAAACGATGAACCATCGGAATAATTGAGCGTGAAAGTACCGTTGCCGTTATCAACGGTTGATACGATGCCTACTCCATCTGCACCCGCTGCCCCATCATTTCCGGGAGGGCCTTGTATGCCTTGTGGTCCGATTGCCTGTACCCATTGAGCGCCATCCCAGTAGTAAAAGCCTTCGCCATTGCCGCCCGTTATTGCTATATTGGTATTATATACCAACAGGCTTGTTACAGGATTCGAAATAGTAACAACATCAGTTACAGATTGCAGGCTGACACGTGGGGGAAGAAATCCTTTATCGCCTGCCGACAATTCGAGTATTGCCGATGGGTTAGGTGTTAAGGTGCCGATACCTACATTGTTCTGGGCGTTTGCCGCCAATATGGGCAGCAGGCATAAGAATAAAAAGTTGGGTTTAATTTTTTTCATTTGTGTATTTACATTTATTTTCTGCCTTACTCTTTTATCTTTAAAAGATGGCGGAGCATTGTTATTGAACTCTTACAGCCATTAACCGAGCGTTACGGGCATAAGCAGTGTTTGCGGTTGCTATTAATCTGAGTTGAATGGTTTTAGTAGCTGTTATTTCTATCTGTTTTACTGTAGCCCACGGAGCCCACGTCCAACAATTCGGTGCACCTGTGGCGTATGAAACTGCATCAGTAGAGTTGTACAAATTCATTACTGCCGCCCAAGAATCATTAGTACTTGAATGTTCAACTTCTGCTGATGCAGAAATATGCCAAGTTCCGGCTGTCAAATTGATTGTAGCTAAGACATTAGTTGCTGTTGTAGTGGCAGAACATGTTGATGTACCAGCTGCTACACTTGTAGTACTAACATTACACCCTTCACTATAAGCAAAACCAAGAAAAGCCCCTGCAGGTCCTTGTGGGCCAGTGGCTCCCGTTGCCCCTGTAGCTCCGGTTGCACCCGTTGCGCCTGTCGCCCCGGGAGGCCCCTGTGGTCCTGTTGCACCCGTTGTTCCTGTAGCACCTGTCGCCCCGGGGGGACCTTGAGTTCCCTGTGGTCCGGTAGCACCAGTTAATCCTGTGGGACCTTGCGGTCCTGCTGGTCCGGCAGGGCCCTGCGGCCCCTGAGTGGCACTACCTAATTTTATCCAAAGGGGAGAAGTCTCTGTTCCGCTGTTATAATATACCCCTGCACCATCGCCAAAGCTGCTGTTGGTGTTCCAAACGATTAATCCAGTGGCAGGCCCTATACCTGTAAACGAGCCGGGAAGGCTTACTTCGGGCAATAATAATCCTTTGTTGCTGCCTTTTAAATCAAGTACAGCGTTTTCATGTGGTGTCGGGTTGCCTATACCTACCTGCGCTTGTATAGAAGAAATACTAAACAAGCAACAAGAGAATGCGAGAAGAAAGACGATGTTTTTCATTGTTATGTTTGTTTTATTATGATTAATTTAATTTTCTGCCACTCATCCCACCTCCTCTCTCCTAAACAACTTATTTATATTACTGATACATTACTGAACTTAAAATTAACCGTTAAGAAAAGATGAAGGCAAGTGTTTTTTTTGAAATAATAAAGTTTCACAGGCAGGTGAAGTGATACTAAAATGCCTGAAAACAATAGGCAAAATGCTTATAATTAACAGGCATAAATAAGTTCCAGTGAAGAAATTTAAGATGCGCAAACAGTTGAATTTAAGGCTTAACTTTAAGAAGGAGTTATGAATTTTGATGTTGATGAAACTAATCCTCCTTCAACTCCCTTTGGTGGATGGGCTTTTGCGGGTAAGGGCAGAGGGATGAGAAACTGTTTGTAACCGGCATCCTTGTCGGTTTGAAAACAGAAAAAAGGAATGTCAATCCCGTTTTATTGAGCCTTGATTTTTGTGTTTTGAACTTTATATAATTATGGCAAAAAAAGATTCCCTGAACTTATTCCGGTTGATTCATTCGCTTACCGCGCATGAGAAAGCATATTTTGTGCGCTATGCAAAGCAACATGCTTCAGAACATACGGAGTATATGAAGTTGTATCATATTTTGCAAAAAATGCAGCAATATGACGAGCAGGCATTGAAGAAGAAATTCCGTAATCTTTCCATTCTGAAAAATTATCTTTTCAACCTGTTGCTTGATGTGCTTTCGGGCTATTACAACAACCCGAATCATCCGCAGGTATATTTGTTTTCGCGCTACATACATGCCTATATTCTGGAGAAAAAAGGATTTACAAAAATGGCTGCTTCGGCATTGCAGCAAGGCATCAATACTGCCGCCCCGCAAGGCAATATCATTTTTCAATACCTGTCGGCCCTTTTTCTGCACCGCTTGCAATCTATACTCATACCGCCTGCCGAAAGGGGCGAATATTTCAATGATGCTTACAACAAGCTGAACATGCTTTTGCAAAAAGAGCAGCAGACGCTGCGCTACATTTTTGAATTTGACAAGGTGAAGCTGTTTTGTGCCTCTTTGCAGGAAGGGCTGAACTTTAATGTTACCGAAGAGGATATAAACCTTGAACTGTTGCTGCGCCCTGAGTTTGAATCAGATATAAGGGACAACCGTATGCGGTTTGACACCTTGCTTTTGTATTATCAATATACAGGAAAAGAACAGGAAGCCTATCAGATTTCGCATGAATATTTGCGTTATGAAGAAGCCATACTGAACCAGCCTGGCAATAATATGGAATATTATTCCCGTGCGCTGATGCATACCGTTATCGGCAGCGCCAACGCGAATAAAGTTACAGAAGCGGAAAAATATCTGGAAGTCATGAAACGCCTGCAACCCGAAAACAGGGAGGTGAAGCGGCTGAATGATTTGCGGTATGCCACATGCAGGCTAAACTTCCTTGCTGAAAGAAAACGCTATGCGGAAGGGGCAAAGTTTGCCAAAGAGGCCATGAAGGATTACCCGTGGCTGTTTGAAACCGACAAAGCCGAATTTCAGCATTTCAACACATTTGCTTATACGCTGCTGGTGTTTTTCTTCAACCGCGATTTTGATTTATGTATTCATTTTCTGAACCATACCGATATGGTGAACGTGCGCAACAACGCGCCTGATTTATATAAAAGTATGGAAATACTGCGCCTGATGCTGCAATTGGAAATGGGCAACTATGACCTGCTTGAAAGCTTGATGCGCAATACACAGCACAAGCTGAAAAAACACAAGATGCTTGACGGTTTTACAAAAACGTTGTTACAGTTTTTTAAATATTACGGAAAAAAACGTGTTAAAGCTGCCGAAAAAGAAGCTGTTATTGCCGCACTGACTAAAATCAGCTTGCAGAAGCCGCTGCCTAAGTTTGCATACAACTTTATGAAAATTATGCCTTACATAGATTATGTGAAGAGCAAATGTTAAAACAGGAAACTATTTTTTCTTAGCCCCGTTGTTTTACATATTCCGCAGGGCATGTCGAACTTGAAATAAAAGGGATTTTTAATCAGTAGCTAAAAATTTTTCAGCCTGATGGGACACAAAATCAATAGCAAACCAAGGTCTCTAAGTCAAAGCCTGTTCTAAATCGGCAATAATATCTTCCGCGTTTTCAATGCCTACCGACATTCTGATTAAGCCATCGGTAATGCCAAATTTTAAGCGTTGTTCTTTGGGTACACGCACGTGTGTCATACTTGCCGGATGCTGAATTAAAGTATCGGCAGTACCTAATGAAGCCGTAAGTGTGATAAACTTAATGTTGTTCATGAACTTTAAGGCTGCCTCAAAACCGTCTTTCATTTCAAAGCTCAACATACCGCCAAAGCCATTCATTTGCTCTTTTGCCAAAGCATAATCAACATGGCCGGGCAAGCCAACATAGTTTACTTTGGCTACTTTACTATGATCAGCAAGATATCCGGCAACTTTTAAGGCATTGGCACAATGCGCTTCCATTCTTAGTGGTAAAGTTTTCAAACCGTTATTCAGCATAAAAGCATCGAAAGCATTGCTGTTGCCACCTAACAATTTACGCATGTTCCACACTTGCTTCATTCGCGTTTCATTAGCGCCAATAACCACACCGCTTAAACCATTGCCGTGCCCGTTTAAAAATTTGGTGCAAGAGTGAATAATAAAATCTATTCCGAATTTAAAGGGCTGTTGCAGATAAGGCGTAGCAAATGTATTGTCGATACAAGTAGTTATTTTAAAACGTTTTGCCAATGCGGATAAGGCTTTCAGATTATAACAATCGCAAGTGGGATTGGCAGGCGATTCAATGTAAAGGAGTTTAATTTTGTTGTTGTTAATGAGTAAGGTTTCTATTGCATCTAATTGCTTCAAATCGGCATAAATAATATTGATACCTTTTTGCTGAAAAACAGCATTCATTAAATCGGTAGTGGTTCCGTATAAATTTCCTTGTGTTAAAATGGCATCGCCACTATTCAAATTCAGCGTAAATAATAATGCTGAAATAGCAGCCATGCCTGAGCTGAACAGTACCGCCTGAGCTTCGGTATTTAACTGAAAAGTTTCTAAAGCAGCCAGTTTTTTTTCTACCGCTTCTACCGTGGGGTTGTGCCAGCGTCCATAAATAAAAGCTTTGTCGTTACCTTCAAAAACCTGCATGGCTTTGGCTGCGCTTTCATATACAAAGGTCGATGAACTGTATATGGGCAACGCGTGTGGCATGTTGGGGTCGCCTTCAATAAAATCTTTTACGCAAAGCGAATTAAAACCTATTTTAAATGAAGGTGTCATAATTTTCAGATGTGTTTTTATATTTCACGCAAAGGCACAAAGTCTTTTTATTTTCTATCGAAACTTAAACGTTGCCCTTTTTGTGTTTCATCGAAAGTGCCGTTGTGGTAAACCAGATTTCCGTTTACAAAAGTGTGGGTGACTTTGGCTTGAAAAGTAGTGCCTTCAAACGGGCTCCAACCACATTTATACAGAATATTTTCTTTAGTTACTTTCCAGGGCGCGTTTAAATCTACCAGCGCCAAATCGGCAAAATAACCTTCTTTAATGTAGCCTCTTTTTTCA
>CAYSGX010000226.1:0-5434 GCA_964430605.1 uncultured Chitinophagaceae bacterium | reverse complement strand
AGTGTCGCGCACTATTGCCGACTTGGCCGATAGCGAAGAAATAAAAGTAGAGCATCTGGCAGAAGCTATTCAATTCAGAAGTTTGGATAGAGAGAATTGGGCGGGTTGAAATACCAGTATAATGTCAAAAATGAATTGATTTATTTTCCTGTAGAGAATATAGATAAACATAGATTTTATCAGCGCAATTTGTGAAATCTGTAAGAGATTTAGAGACATATCAGCAATTGACATTATGCTATGTAAGACAGGCATAACAGACAAAATAGGGTAGCATTCTACTCCATCAGACTTTTAAAAACACGCTTTATAAAGTTATGTGCAGACTACATTAATTAACATCATTATAATAAATTGCAATAAATATGTTATATCAACCCCGAACTAAGCTGGAACATTGGCAAATACATTGAGATAAGAATTATTCCAACAACGAACGCTAAGAAAATTATTAAAAGCGGCTCTAACAGCGAACTCAACATTCCTGTTTTGTGCTCAATTTCATTTGTTAATTGTTCAGCTAATTTGTCAAAAATATTATCTAACTGATTTACTTCTTCACCAACTTTTATAAGAGACACAATGCGCTTACTGTAAATTGGATATTTCTCCAAACTTTTGTGTAATGGTAGTCCTATAAGAATATCTTCCTCTATTTTTTTCATGGTAATTTCTATTGGATAAAAACCAATCATTTTAGTAACCATTACAATTGATTGTAGCATCGGCACTTTAGCAGATGATAATAAACCCATGATATGACAAAATCTCGCCAAATAAATGTCTTGTATTAATTTGCCAAAAAAAGGCATTTTTAAAACTATAGCTGAAAAGAATTTTCTAAAGATGTTTTTATTTCTTTGTGAGTATAAAAAAATAAATAATATCAACAGAAATGATACTGTGTATAAAGCGTATTTCGAGACAAATTCAGATATACTTAAAACAATTCTTGTAATTGCAGGGAGTTCTCCTCCGAATCTTAAAAAAACATCTGAAAACATTGGCACAATAAAGCCCATCATAAAGTATATGGCACCAAACGCAGTAAACAAAACTACTACAGGATAAGATAGTGCAGAAATGAGTTGTCTCCTTTGTTTTATTTTTCCTGAAAAATATTTATTTAATTCGTTTAATACATCTTTCAGCCGACCGCTTTCTTCGCCAATTTTTAAACTATAAATTTCATAAGCTGAAAATTTATTTGTTAACTGTGTTGCTTCAAACAAACTTTTACCGCTAATTATATTGGTCTTTATTTCATTGAAGAAATCTTTTTCTTTTTGATTTTCCTGTTCATTTTCTATTAGCTCTAAAGCTGAACGCAAATCTAATCCCGATGATAAAAGAATGTTTAACTCTGAATAAAACTTTTCTTTTTTTGAATCAGAGAAACTATTGCTTCCAAAGCTGATTTCTTTGCTTAGAATTGCCTCTATGCTGAAACCGGTATCTTTTTTCTTTGCACTATGTTTCAGGCTTCGTTGCCTATGTTGCTTTATATTAATTCCTGCCATAGTTAATAATGTCTGCTGCACTGTATTTTTTGAAAAACTTCATTTCAATCGGCTCAATAATGTTAGTAGTAAAAGATACTTTATTAATTACCTGATTGTTTTTAGACAAGGCAGGTTCTTCTGATACAAGCAACTCCTGATAATTTACGAAGAACGAATCAATTCTTGCAGCTTGTTTTCTAATGATGACAGTATTATCAAATTTATAGATTACCTCATTAGAATCCTTACTTAGGAAGGATAAATATTCATTCTTGTTTAGTATAGTTTTTGCATTTTCAAAATCAATTAACATAACAGTCTGTAACGTTGAAAGTTGCTCTACACTTGATAAGTGGTGTTTGTACAAATCAATTTTTTTTGAAACAATCAAGTATGCCGATACAGCCATTGCCACTACAATACTGCTTAGCAGTAATGCTAAAGTCATTTCTAAAAGTGAAAACGCTTTAATTCTCATCAGTAATAATTTTATGCTGAGAGGCAAGAGTTTTGCCTGATTTATTATATGCCGTTATTTCGATGTAGCTGAATGAGGTGTTTTTTACGATTTCTTTTTCCAACCATATTTCTTTGCTGTCAATTTTTTCATTCGTTTTTATTAAAGAGTTTTCAATTGCTGCTATTTCGTTTGATATTAATATTCTTGCTTTTACTTTTTGGTATGACAAATTGCTTTTTTGTAGGTTGAGTATTATCACTGTCCCAAATGAAAAAGACATAATAATTATAATTGATGCCAATAATACCTCAATAATAGTTGAAGCCTTAATTTTTTTATTTAGTATAGCCACTTTACGATTTCTGTTTTATATGTATCAGCAATTAAATAAGGATATAGAAATCTTTTAGGAATTTTTTCACAATTAATTTCAGCATCTGCTAAATGATTTTCATATAATGAAGATGCTGTTTTAAGTATAAAGCCTTCACAAAACAGATGCCCATGAATAATTCCTGAATGTTGTACTTTTCCGTTAATATATACCCAACCACTTACGGTAACATTCTTATCTATAAAGAGAGAAGGTGCTTTGTTTTTTGTTTGAGATATGGATTTCTCTGTTAAGATATTTCCTGTTATAGTAGTGTTTTCTCCTAATCTGATGTATGGATTTTCGATTGCTCTGTTGTTTGAGTTAATTATAACAATTGATGTCGGGTAGTATAGATCACATTTGTTGCCTGTCACAATCGAATCTGTTGCAAACAACTGGGCGTTTCCCGAAAAGTTGCTTTCAATATTTATAACAGGAGCATGAATAATTATATCTTCAATAGTTGCGCCTGCTGATACATTAACCGCATAGTTTGATAGTACAATTATATTTCCTTTTAGCCTGCTGCCGGATGTGATATTTATGATATGCTGCGGTATTAATAAAATTGTGCTATTGCCAAATGACCTTTCTATATTTTCTGAAAAATCTGTTTCTTCAAGATATACAGTAGAATCACGTTCAGCAGGCATAGTATTAAATTGGCTTTTCAAGTCTGTTATGTATAAATCATTAATTGAAGGTAATTTTATTTCGCTTTCATATATCTTTCCCTCCACTAATTTTTCACCGGAATAGTGTTTACCCTCAATATAGCCTCGCTTTATACCTGATTTAGGCAGGAAGCAATCTCCGGTAATTTTTGTTGAGCCGGTAATAATTAAAGGTTCATTCTTATCAGGAAGATATAGAGAGATGTTTTTATTATTAGTTGCAACTTTTCCAGTAATGGCAATCTTTGTTAATTCACTGTTTTTATGAAATGCTCTTGAAACTGTTGTTTTATAAAGCCCCCAGTTTCTGCTTAATATATACACTGAGTCATTTCCCAAGCCATAAATATCAATTGTTTTCCCATGCCCGTAATCATTATTATTGGTAGCTGTAAGCTGTATTCCTGAATATGCATTGTGTAACAGTTTTTGTTTTACAACATCCTGATGGATATTGTATCTGCTATAGTATGCAAGTAAAATTGTTGTTAGCAGAATAGTAGAAATAACTATTGAAACAGTAAGTGCATAATAAAGCGCAGCGGCATTCAGCTTTTTTAATATCATTTATACTATTGAACTTGCATTGTTTGACTTTAATGAAATATTTTCAAAGTGTTTTATTACTATTTCCGAGACAGTTTTTCTTTTAAACAAATCAACTGTTTTATCGGTAATAGGAATTTCTTCGGTTAAAATAAACAAAGGGTCAACTTCAAACACCTCAGCAACCTTCATAATAACATTATAAGTACGTCCTTTTTTACCACTTTCAATTGCATGGTAAAACTGCTGAGTAACCCCCATTTTATGAGCGATGTAAGATTGCTTAAGGTCAAGTTTTTTTCTAATGATTTTAATTCTTTGCGATATAGTAGTCATGGCTTATAATTTTCTGAAAAGTAATAACTCCTGATTTAATTTTGAAAAATTAAATACAAATTATAGATTGTTTTATACAGCCTGTAATTTGTAATTATATGGTTAATAAATAAAATAAGAACAGCAGGTTAGGTGTAACTTTCAGGAAAAAATATAGCCATGAAAGCATTCATCCAGATAAAAATCCTTTTGTTTATTATTATCCACTCCCAATTACAAGCCACCCCAATACCGTTAAGCGGTAGCGCACTCAATAAAATACACTTTGTAAACAACCAAACGGGCTATATCATAGGCAACGATGGCAAAGTATTCAAGACCACCAATGGCGGGTCAAGCTGGGACAGCATTACCATTATCATCAACAGCCAGACCGTTACAGAACACCTTACCGATATACACTTTGAAACCGAACAAAAAGGCTATATAACAGGCAGCAACGGCAAACTCTTCAGAACCACCAATGGAGGAGCTACATGGAGCAGCCCCGACATAGGCACATCAGAAAACATCAACAGCATTACCCAAATTACCCCCGGTCAATACGTAATAGCGGGCAACAACAGCACAATAATACAATTCAGCGATGCCTCGGGCGACTGGAGCACGAAATTCTGGTACGACCATCTGGGCAGAATAGTAGCCAGCCAGAACAGCAAGCAGCACAACTACAGCCCGCCTGCTTACAGCTATACGGTATATGATGCCCTTGGCAGAATAAGCGAAACAGGCGAAATACAACCCACCGTACCCATAACAGGCAGCGTATATCAAAACAACAAATACAACGATATAACCTACCAGCTATGGGTAGCGCTTGGCGATAAACGCGAAGTAGCCAAAACCTTTTACGATACCCCCCGATACCCCATACTTGGCTTCACACAGGAACATCTTCGGAACAGAGTATCAAGCGTAATATACCAAGATACCTTTAGTACAGACAACAGCCACTACGACTACGCCAGCCACTACAGCTACGATATACACGGCAATGTAAAAACCCTGATACAGGATTACAAAGAATTAGCCCCCTTCAACCAGCAATACAAACAAATAGACTATCAGTACGACCTCATCAGCGGGAAAGTAAACCAATTAACCTACCAAGCCAACCACCCCGACCAATACATACACAAATACCACTACGATGCAGACAACCGCATCACGCATGTATATACAAGCCGTGACAACGTGAATTGGGATCAAGATGCGAAGTATTACTACTACGACCATGGACCCTTAGCAAGAACCGAGATAGGACACAACAAAGTACAAGCCACAGACTATGCCTATACCCTTCAAGGGTGGCTGAAAGGCGTGAACAGCAATATACTGCAACCGAAAAACGATATGGGCAGAGACGGCTTTGCTAACCACAAACACCAGTACATCGCAAAAGATGAAGTAGGATTCAGCTTAGGTTATTTCGAAAATGACTATAAAGCCATAAACCAAAGCAATATAAACGAAGAAGATTTTTTCCTGTCAAAAACCACAGGCAGCCAGTTACAGGCATCAACCAAGCCCTTATACAATG
>CAYSGX010000225.1:4934-5453 GCA_964430605.1 uncultured Chitinophagaceae bacterium | reverse complement strand
ATGGTATAATCTAAAGCGGGTTCAAAAAATGCCGAAGTAGTTTTGGTAATCTGATTTTTCAATTCTGAAAGCTCATACCCGATAGAAAGTTTCGCGGCAATTTTTGCAATTGGATAGCCCGTTGCTTTCGATGCCAAAGCTGAAGAGCGCGACACGCGCGGGTTGATTTCGATGGCAATAATATCTTCGTTTTCAGGATTAATAGCAAACTGCACATTGCAGCCGCCCGCAAAATTTCCAAGCGAGCGCATCATCACTTTGGCATATTCTCTCATGCGCTGATAGGCGGTATCGCTCAAGGTCATGGCGGGCGCAACGGTAATAGAATCGCCCGTGTGCACGCCCATCGGGTCGAAATTTTCAACCACACAAATAATACAAATATTATCGCCCGAATCGCGCAACAATTCTAATTCAAATTCTTTCCATCCCAACACCGCTTGCTCTACCAATACTTCATGCGTAGGCGATGCTTTTAAGCCGTGTTCTAATTTAGCTTCAAGCTCTTCTTTATTCATC
>CAYSGX010000225.1:4096-4924 GCA_964430605.1 uncultured Chitinophagaceae bacterium | reverse complement strand
CCCCGTAGCCACCCAGTGTAAACGATGGACGAATTACCAACGGATAACCAATTTCTTTGGCGATTTCTTTTCCTTCCAACAAAGAATTGGCAGTTTTGGCTTGTGCCACACCTACACCCAACTCAATCATCAGCTTGCGGAAAATTTCACGGTCTTCGGCTTTATGAATACCTTCTACATCTACGCCTATCATTTTCACGCCATACTTCTCCCATAAACCCACTTCATGTGCTTCAATGGCAAGGTTCAAAGCAGTTTGCCCGCCAAGCGTTGGCAACACGGCATCAATTTGTCTTTCCTGTAGAATTTCTTCCAGGCTTTCGATGGTGAGCGGCAATAAATAAATATGGTCGGCTGTAACATCATCGGTCATAATGGTAGCCGGATTGCTGTTGATGAGCGACACTTCTATACCTTCTTCGCGCAACGCACGGGCGCCTTGCGAGCCGGAATAGTCAAACTCACAGGCTTGTCCTATAATAATAGGTCCGCTACCGATAATAAGAATGGATTTGATGCTGGGGTCTTTAGGCATATTATGTGTTTTTTTCGGGCGAAACATATACTCATGCCAGGAAAACGATGGTCTATAGGCGATGGTCTATGGACTTTTTTCAAGAAGTCGGGCAAAGTTAGGGCATTTGTATTAAAGTGATGTGCCTACTATGCGAGTATTAATAACACAATATAAACATCGCTAAACTGTCGCCACAATTTCATTTTTTTAAAACCTAAGCTGTTTCGGTATAATTCGCCATATCTCATGTTTAAAGCATAAACTTGGCTGAATATAAAATTATATTCAGCCAAATTATGAGTTATTTAAGT
>CAYSGX010000225.1:0-4086 GCA_964430605.1 uncultured Chitinophagaceae bacterium | reverse complement strand
TAAGTATATTTGGCTAATTATAAAACAAATAAAAATGGAAGTAACCGGCAGAAAAGAAGAGGTGGAAATACTGCAAAACCTTTTGAATAAAGAGCATTCAGAGTTTTTAGCTGTTTATGGAAGAAGAAGAATCGGCAAAACATATTTGGTGAGAGAAGTGTATAAAAAGCAGGTTGTTTTTGAATGTAGCGGCTTGCATCAAAAAGATTTTACACAACAACTCGAAAACTTTTGGTTAAGCCTTTTAGAAATGTTTCCAAACGAAAAGCCTGAAAATCCTAAAACCTGGCTGCAAGCATTTTCGGCTTTAAAATCGGGCATAGAAAAAATAAAACCGGCACAAAAGAAGGTTGTTTTTTTAGATGAAATTGCTTGGTTCGAAACGCCAAAGTCGGGATTTTTGGCTGCGTTAGACCAATTTTGGAATCAATATTGCACCAAAAGAAACGATATTATTTTGGTTATTTGCGGCTCGGCCGCATCGTGGATTATTAATAAGGTAATTAACAATAAGGGCGGGCTTCATAACCGCGTAACGGCACATATTCAACTAATGCCTTTCACATTAGCCGAGACAAAAGCTTACTTAGAAAAACTAAAAGTTAAGCTCACCTTAAAAGATATAACAAGCATTTATATGGCAGTGGGCGGTGTGCCTTACTATTTAAAAGATATAAAAGCCGGGCAAAGCGTAGCGCAAATATTTGATAATTTATTTTTCAAAACACAAGCGCCTTTGAAAAATGAGTTTGATAATCTATATGCCGCTTTGTTTAGTAATAGCGAGCTGCATGTGAAAATTGTAACTGCTTTAGCAAAAAAAAATAAAGGCTTAACCCGAAAAGAAATTTTAGCCGAAACAAAATTAAAAAGCGGTGGAACCTTTTCTTTACTGCTGCAAGAGCTGGTGGCGTGTGGTTTTGTAAAAATTATTCTGCCTATTGATAAAAACAAAGAGGGCTACTTATACCGCCTGGTAGATGAATATTCCATTTTCTATTACAAATTTTTATTGAACGCAAAAACCAATAGCAGTTGGTTGCAATTGTCAAATGCCCAATCTTATAAAATATGGAGTGGCTTCGCTTTTGAAAACTTATGCTTTAAACACATTGCTCAAATTAAAAAAGCATTAGGCATAAGCGGAATTATTTCTAACGAATATTCGTGGGTTTATAATGGAAACAAAACTGAAAAAGGAATACAAATAGATTTTATAATAGACAGAAACGATAATTGTATTAATCTGTTGGAATTGAAATTTTATGATGCTGTTTTTGAAGTGAGTAAAAATTATGCTTCGCAGCTATTAGAAAAAGCAACCATTTTTAAACAAAAAACTAAAAGCAAAAAAAATATCTTTATTACCCTGCTTACTGCTAACGGGGCAAAAAAGAATGAGCATTATTTAAGCTGCATTACAAACGAGCTGAAAATTGAAAATTTACTGGAATAAACCATACCAATAATTATTTACTTTAGGGCATTTGCGTTAAAGTGATTAGTATTGGGGTGGCGTTAATCACAAAATATGAATATCAAAGAAAAACTTTTGAAACAACTGGCAAAATCTGAAAAGATTGCCAATGCTTCTAAGTTGATAAGATTGCTGCAAAACCCTGTAAAATATGCCCTTGCCATTGGGCATAGAAAACTGGTGTACAACAAAACCAAAGAAGGCATTCTTAAAGAAACAGATACCTTTTTCAATAAAAAGATATTGGTGATGCTGCCCGCAGGCACCGATATTTATTTAACCGGTGCAAAATCTCACACTTCTGAAATAAGGCTGGCGAAATATTTAATTCATCAACTTAATAATGGCGATACTTTTTTAGATGTGGGCGCACACTTTGGCTATTTTACTTCATTGGCAAGCACATTGGTGGGCAATGATGGAAAGGTATTCAGCATAGAGGCATCGAAAAATACTTTTAAAGTATTAAAAAAGAATATTGCCACGGCTAATAATGTAAAATGCTTTCAAATGGCTGTTGCAGACAATAACGAGCCGTTGAAATTTTATGAGTTTCCTATTCTTTTTTCAGAATACAATTCAACAGAAGTAAACCAATATATTCACGAGCCGTGGTATCAGAAAAACAGGCCTACCAAGTTTTTGGTTGAATGCACTACACTGAATGATTTTATAGCTAAACATCATGTTCAACCTAAGATAATTAAGATAGATGTAGAAGGTGCAGAACATAAAGTGATAGATGGCGGCATAGATTACTTCAAGACAAATGCGCCAACCATCATCATGGAATACTTAGAGCCGAAACGATATAATGTCTCGCACAGAAAAGCTACTGAAACTTTAAGGCAATTAGGTTACAAAACCATGCTCATTCAACACAACGGAAATTTAAAACCGTGTGAAGATATTGAAGCATATCTGGAAGAGTTTCAAATGGAATCTGACAACGTAGTTTTTGTAAAAGCATGATGCAAATATTTTTCATATTGCTCATTGCTTTAGCTGCAATTTATTTTATTCTCATTATTATCTATAGTTTCGGCTGGTATTATACTTCTGTTTTTAAGCATGAAAAAAATGCCATTGCCAACACCAAAATTTCAGTAATTATTGTTGCAAGAAATGAAGCTGAAAATATTGCCGCATGTTTAGAATCGCTGAGAAAACAAACTTATTCAAAAGAAAATTTTGAAGTAATTGTAATTGACGATTATTCGGAAGACA
Organism: uncultured Chitinophagaceae bacterium; assembly: GCA_964430605.1. Taxonomy (GTDB): domain Bacteria; phylum Bacteroidota; class Bacteroidia; order Chitinophagales; family CAIOSU01; genus CAYSGX01. Next base: position 1,382 of record CAYSGX010000225.1, on the reverse strand, counting down.
ATACTTACGAAATTGCTAAAGAAATTATTTCGCAAACAAATACCCCGATAGCTATCGGGGGAAAAATTATAAAACTGGAAAATTTAGTTTCCGAAGAAAAAATATCATCGTATAAAAAGCAAGCCATTACAAAAGGTATTGAAATGGCAACGGGCGATTTAATTGTAACGCTAGATGCCGATTGTGTAACAAATGAAAATTGGTTGGCAACCATTGCGCAATTTTATGAGGCATACCATCCTAAAATGATAGTGATGCCCGTTAGGTTTAAAGAAGGCGGCACACCACTGCAAATTTTTCAGCAAATGGATTTAGCGAGTTTAATAGGTATTACAGCAGGCAGCTTATATTGGAATTTTCCCGTAATGGCCAATGGCGCAAATCTGGCTTATGAAAGAAAAGTTTTTCAGCAGGTAAATGGTTTTGAAGGCAACGAGCAAATGCCCGGTGGCGATGACATTATGCTGCTGCTGAAAATAAAAAAACATCATGCTGAAAAAATACTTTTTCTAAAAAATGAAAACGTAATAGTTACCACTAACACCATCAATACATTAGAAGCGTTTTACCATCAACGCTTGCGCTGGATTTCAAAATCGGGCAAATTTGGCGACTGGAAAATTACTGCTGTTTTAACATTATCATATTGCTTCAATGTAATAGTAATTGCAGGTTTATTTATTGGAGGCTTCAAAATTTTTACCATCTCGTTATTATTAATTATACTGAAATGGTTGATAGAATATTATTTAGTTAGCAGTACAGCAAAATTTTTAAAACACCATTTCTCGGTATTCAATTATGTATGGTGTAATATCGCACATCAGTTATATGTTATACTATTTGGCTTGCTTGGAACGGTAATTCGTTACGAATGGAAAGGCAGAAAGTATTAATTTAAACGCCACTATATAAGCCTTTTAATCTTTCTGATATCCCGTTTACCTATTAGGCTTTTCACGTCTTATTTTTTATTGATTATTGCAACACCTTTGCGCAGGTTTTATAGTTTTTTGGCACTTTTTCTTGTACTATCTTAAAAGGGGCATATTCATGGTTGCCCCTTTTATCTTACATCACAATTCATTAACGATTTGCTTCCGATAAAGGCTTCCAGTTTATCTCCAACAACCACTTCGCCCACGCCTGCCGGTGTGCCGGTGTAAATTAAATCGCCTTTTTGCAGCGTAAAATAAGAAGATACGAAAGCGATAATTTTTTCAATGCTGAAAATCATATCGTTGCTATTGCCTTGCTGCACTGTTGCAGCATTTTTTTTCAGGCTGAAATTTATACCATTATCTAATGAAAGACTTTCAATAGGTATAAAATTTCCTAACACTGCCGAGCCGTCAAACCCTTTTGCCAGTTCCCACGGCAAG
>CAYSGX010000224.1:0-5464 GCA_964430605.1 uncultured Chitinophagaceae bacterium | reverse complement strand
TTTTTCTTTCGGCAACGAGCAGCCGTATCGCGTAGAATTATTTGGCAATGAAGTAGAAAGTATTCGCACATTCGACCCCGAAACGCAACTGAGCGAAAAGAAGATTTCGCAGATAACGATTGTGCCCGATATTCAAAATCATTTCACGGTTGAACAAAAAACTTCGTTCTTTTCATTGCTGCCTGCCAATACCGTTTTGTGGATTAAAGACATGGCGTTGGTAACCGATGTGCTGCAACAAAATTTTGAAGCCGCGCAAAAAGTATATGCCGAAACCCAAAAGAAAAACGGTTTGATACTGGAAGACAACAATCGTTTTTTTGATGACGAACCTGCCGTGATGTTTGAAATGCCTGCCGCGTTTTTTGCTCATGCGGAAAACTGTCCTGTTATCGAATTTGGAAGCAAAGCGCATTTCAGCAATTCGGAAAAAGTGGAGTTCGATTTTTCGCCACAACCATCGTTCAGAAAAAATTTCAGCCTGCTTATTGAAAATTTAAAAAGCAACGAAACGAAACAAATTGCCACTTTTATTTTTGCCGAAAATCCCAAGCAGATTGAAAGGCTCTATCATATTTTTGAAGACCTGAAAAGCGATGTGCATTTTCACCCCATACCAAAATCTATTCACGAAGGATTTATTGACAACAGGCTGAAAATTGCCTGCTATACCGACCATCAGATTTTCGACCGTTTTCATAAATATAAACTGAAAGAAGGCTTTACGCGCAACAAAGCCAACTTGCTGAAAACCCTGAAAGAACTGCAATCGGGCGATTTTGTAACGCATATAGATTTTGGCGTTGGTGTTTATTCAGGCTTGGAAAAAATTGAAGTAAACGGACAAATGCAGGAAGCCGTTCGACTTATTTACCGCGACAACGATTTGCTGTATGTAGGCATTAATTCGCTGCATAAAATTTCTAAATATTCGGGCAAAGAAGGTACCGTTCCGAAAATAAATAAACTGGGCACTGACGCTTGGGAAACGCTGAAAAGAAAAACCAAGCGGCAGATAAAAGATATTGCAGACCAACTCATAAAGTTGTATGCGCAACGCAGAGCGCAAAAAGGCTTTGCATTTTCGCTTGATAATTATTTGCAGAATGAACTCGAAGCCAGCTTTATTTATGAAGATACGCCCGACCAAGAAAAAGCTACCATAGATTTTAAGCGCGATATGGAATCTTCAACGCCTATGGACAGATTGGTTTGCGGTGATGTGGGTTTCGGCAAAACCGAAATTGCCGTGCGTGCAGCGTTCAAAGCCGTTTGCGATTCAAAGCAGGTAGCTGTTTTAGTGCCTACTACCATTTTATCTATGCAGCATTTCCGCACATTCAAAAGCCGCATGGAAGGTCTGCCTGTAAACATAGATTATATCAATCGCTTCAAAACTGCCGCACAAAAAAAAGAAACGCTGAAAAAACTGGAAGAGGGTAAAGTAGATATTGTAATCGGCACACATGCTATTTTAAGCAAAGACATGAAGTTTAAAGATTTGGGGCTGATGATTGTTGACGAAGAACAAAAGTTCGGAGTAGCCGCCAAAGAAAAATTACGCGGGCTGAAAGTGAATATTGATACGCTTACTTTAACCGCAACGCCCATTCCGAGAACACTTCAGTTTTCGTTAATGGGTGCAAGAGATTTGTCGGTAATAAGAACGCCACCGCCTAACAGACAACCTATTCAAACCGAACTGCACGCCTATAACGATGACATGATTAAAGAGGCGATAGAATATGAAGTGCATCGTGGCGGACAGGTATTTTTTATTCACAACCGAGTGAAAGATATTTATGAAATGGTGGGCATGTTGCAAAAGCTATGTCCTAAAATAGATTTTGGCGTAGCACACGGACAAATGGAGGGCGACAAGCTCGAAGCAGCCATGATAAAATTCATGGAGCGCGAATATGATGTGTTGGTGTGTACCAATATTGTAGAGTCGGGTTTAGATGTTCCAAATGCCAATACCATTATCATTAACAATGCACATTTTTTTGGGCTGAGCGAGCTGCATCAGTTGCGCGGGCGTGTAGGCAGAAGCAATAAAAAAGCATTCTGCTATTTGTTCACGCCACCACTTTCAGTGTTAACTCCCGAAGCGCGAAAGCGGCTGAAAACTATTGAAGAATTTTCTGATTTAGGCAGCGGGTTTAACATCTCGCTGCGCGATATGGATATTCGCGGAGCAGGCAATTTATTGGGTGGAGAGCAAAGCGGCTTTATTGCTGAAATAGGCTTTGATATGTATCACAAAATATTAGATGAGGCCATACGCGAACTGAAACAAACCGAATACAAAGATGTGTATGAAGAAGAACTGAACCGTGAGCAGGATTTTGTACGCGACTGCCAGATTGATACCGATTTGGAAATGCTTATTCCCGATTATTACATCAGAAACATCAACGAGCGATTGAGCATTTATACTGAATTAGACAATGTAGCTGATGAAGAAAATCTGCAACAGTTTAAAACCAATCTGAAAGACCGTTTTGGCGAAGTGCCCAAGCAGGTAGAAGAATTGTTTAACGGCTTGCGCCTGCGTTGGGTTGCCAAAAAATTAGGCTTCGAGCGAATTGTATTCAAGAACAAAAAGCTGAAATGCTATTTTATTGAAAACCCCGAATCGTATTTTTACGAAACGCCTGTGTTCGGAAAAATTATGGCGTATGTACAAGCCAATCCGAAAAAATGCTCCGTGAAGCAAACCAACAAATCTTTAATACTCACTTTTGAAAATATTAAAACTATGCAGGAGGCTAATAACTTACTTGCTGAAGTAGCGGAAACGGCTTTAAGAAATAACGAGGTAGCCTGAATTATGATGAGAAGCTTAAATAATGCGAAAAAATAAACTTGACAACCAGAATGGAATTTAGTACATTCACTTTTTAATCAGATAATATATTTTATAAATTTGTGCAAAAAACCATCGAAGTGTTAACGCTTTAGGTTGAATCTGTAATAATTAACCAATAGTAACTGCCAGAGATGGAAAACTGTACCTGTTCGGAAGTAAAAAATAAATATGTTTAACAAGATTACCAGTCTTCTAAAGTTTGGTAAATCTAAAAGCGCTAAACCAAAAACTTCATGAAGAAAAATCTACTTTACATCACTCTCAGCATTTTCAGTTTAAATGCAATGGCACAAAATGTAGGTGTGGGAACAAGCTCACCTGTCTCTAAACTAAATGTTAATGGCGGATTGGCTATTGGCGATGGTAATGGCGTTTCAACTGTTCATGGCGCGAGACGTTCTTTACAAATTAATACCGATTTGCTTTATGGAGGCACTTATGACAACCATAGCGGTGCGCTTTTGTACAGCACTATGCCCGGAGGATGGACTACTGCCCGATTAAATTTTGCCATTTCTAATAATTGGGCATCGTATAACGAATCGACCAACGCCTTTTCTATAGGGCAGGCATTATCTTATTTTAACAGTTACCTGAGCATTGGCACCAACGGTCAGTTACAGCCGCTTTCGGTTGTGAATAATACAGAATGGAATGTGTTGTCTCGCTCAACAAATACTATTGCCACGCATAGAAATCATTTATTACTGCAAAGAGCCAACGGCATCAACGCTGTTACTGCCGATTTTACATTAGGCGGCATTGCCATGGGAGGGTTTGATGGTACAAATTATAGCTATGGATGGAATGGTGGCGCTGAAATAACCGCCTTTGCCAATCAAACCTGGACAAGCGGGGCAAGGGGCGCCTATTTATCACTAAGAACTACTGCTGATAATGAAATAGCTCCTGCCGAAAGAGTAAGGATTGCCGATAATGGCAATGTGGGCATTAACACGACACCTTCTTATAAATTAGATGTAAACGGAAGTTTTAGAACCGTATCAGGAAATCTTAGCATATTGAACGACTACTTTTATGTGTCGCCCATTAATTCCAACACTTTAAATTCAGGTTATCATGCCAATGATGATGCTTCAGATTTCTGGATAAATTACAGGGGGTATCAAGATGGTTTTACACGTTTCAGAAATTTTAATGTAGGCAATGGTAAAGGTGGCAATATTGCATGGTTTGATGCTGCCAATGGCAGAATGAGTATTAATAACGGGCAGGCGGCTGCTTCTACTCTTGATGTTAATGGCGATGCAAGAGCCACCATTTATTATGACAAAGACAACTCGAGTTATTATGTTAATCCTGACGGGTGGTCCAAAACAAGAAATATTGAAATTCAACAAGATGATGCCAATGGACATTTACTGTTTCACGATCCCTCCAATGTATGTTATTCGTTAGGGCTGGATTATGCCGATGGCAGAAAATTTAAAATCAATCATGGCTGTGGATTAGGAGATAATAATACTTTCACTTTGACTTCCGGAGGAAGAATTGGTATAGGCACCAATGACCCACAGGCAAGATTGCATGTTTCGGGAGGCGCTGTTAATGCCGGTGGCAGTGGCAGAAGGTTTGCCCATAATATTGATTTGACAACTACAAACGGAGCGCCTACTACGGTAGCCTATTTCGATGGCGATGTTTTAGCCAGTCTCGGATTTTATGCTTTGCAATCGCCCACTTTTTCTGATTCAAGGATAAAAGATATAGTAGGTATCAGTTCGTCTGCAAAAGATTTACAAACCTTAAATCAGATTCAAATTACAGACTACAAGCTTATTGATTCGCTGGCAACGGACAATAGAATTCATAAAAAAGTAATTGCCCAACAAATAGAAACTATTGCTTCAAACTTGGTTTACAAAAAGCAAAATTATATTCCGAATGTTTATTGCAAAACCAATCAAATTACTGTTAATCAAACCGATGCAATTTTGTCTTTACCGGTTCCGCATAAACTGGCGGTGAATGAAAAAATAAAATTGTCTGATAGCTCAGGAAACGAATATCATGTCGAAATAAAAGAGATTAAAGACGTTTACTCTTTTTCTATTAATAAGGAAGATTGGATAAAAGGCGCAGATCAGTTATTTGTATATGGTAAAGAAGTAAATGATTTCAGGGCTGTTGATTATGAAGGTATTACCACATTAAATGTTTCAGCCACCCAGGAATTATCTAAGTTATTAACTAAAGCTTTAGAAGAGATTGCTCAACTCAAAAAAGAGAATGAAGCATTGCACACTATAAAAGCTGAACTATCAGAATTGAAAAGCTATATCTATTCAGAAGCAAAAAAATAATTTTATAGCCTTGCTAAGTTTATTGAATTTAGTAAGCCTGAACAGAAAAAACAAATGAAAATGAAAAACCTCATTCCATTTTTAATCATCTTTTGTCTTATGTTTTTATACTCACATCTAAATGCACAAGTGGGTATCGGCACTCCGTCTCCACATTCGAGCGCCATATTAGATTTGAGTGGCAGCACTAACAAAGGGTTTAAGTTGCCCGAAGTAAATCTTTCAACCCCACCCACTACACCCGCAAAGGGTTTAATGGTGTGGAACA
>CAYSGX010000223.1:0-5466 GCA_964430605.1 uncultured Chitinophagaceae bacterium | reverse complement strand
TTTCGCAAGAGAAACAATCGAAAGCAATGTTGTTGTTTTCTGTTTATGGTTTTGTTGCTATGCTTATCGGAATTTTTACCACAGGGCAAATCTCCTTGTTTGCATTTGTAAGCGGAGGTTTGGCTTGTTCCGTATTGTGGCCATGTATTTTTAGCCTGGCAATTTTGGGTTTGGGAAAATATACAAGTCAGGGCTCAGCCTTATTAATTATGATGATTTTGGGAGGAGCGATTATTCCGCCTTTACAGGGTAAGCTGGCAGATATGCAGTCTGTGGGTATTCATCATTCTTATTTTATTGCGGTATTGTGCTTTGCCTATTTGATATGGTTTGCTGTGCGTGTAAAAAAAGTGTTACTGCAACAAAACATAAATCCTGATGAGAGTATGGCAAGCAGTCATTAAGTTGGCTGACCACTTTTGAAACCACATAGGCACATAGTAATGCCGTTTATTATTTAGTTGTGCGTCATATTAGAAAACCTGAAATGGACAAAAATTTTAAATTGACATATCTAATACTCATATTGACATTGAACTTTTCCTGCGTTGAAAAGAAATCAACAGAAAAGGGACTGAACAAAACTGAATTTGTAGAGACTTTAAAAACCGACACCTTAAAATTCACTTCAGGAATTCGTGCTATATTTCAAGACAGCAAAGGAAATTATTGGTTTGGAAGTCTTCAAGAAGGAGTAGCAGTTTACAACGGCAAATCATTCATTTACTTTAATAGTGATGACGGATTGACGGATAACCAAATCCACAATATACAAGAAGACAAAGAAGGTGTTATTTGGTTTAATACTCAGCAGGGAGTGAGTAGTTATAATGGGACAAAAATTGTGAATCACACCAAAACAGACATAGAAAAATCACAAACTAATTTCCCAATTCAAAGCAATGAACCATTACAAGGTCAATGGATGAAATCAGATAACGACCTTTGGTTTGAAGCTGGAATTAAAGAGGGTGTTTATAGATACGATGGGCAAAAATTAATCTATTTAGCGTTTCCACCTCATAAAGTCCTTAATCATTATGATAATTTATTTGCTGTAACTAGCATTTCGAAAGGAAAAAACAATATGATTTGGTTTGCTACTTACGCAGGTGTTTTTGGCTATAATGGAAACGAATTTGCAATCATCAATGATGAAACTTTAGGTTTTGATAGAAATATTGCACCACTGCATATTAGAAGTATTTTCGAAGACTCAAAAGGCAGACTTTGGATTGGTAATAACGGAATAGGCGTATTACTGAAGGAAGGTGGTTCAATCATTAATTTTTCTGAAAAAAATAACTTAATTCACCCGACAAGTGGAAGAAAAGGCGATAAATCAATGCCTGGCACTCTCGAACACATTTTCACAATTGCAGAAGATGGAAAAGGTAATATTTGGTTTGGAGACAGAGATGCAGGAATATGGAAATATGATGGTGTAAAGATGACTAATTACACAAAGAAAGATGGACTCACTAATGACAATGCCCTATCAATTTTCGAAGATAAAAATGGTGAATTGTGGTTTGGAATGGCAGACGGAAACATTTATAAGTTTAACGGAAACATTTTTGAAAAGCAATTTTAAGAAATACGAACGCACAACAGCGGTTTGGCGTAATGGCGGGTTCAGTGCTTCGTATGACAGTTTTGTGGTAGGTTCAAGTGCAGTTCTTCGATTGAACTTTTGTGCTAAAAATCCGCCACTACGCCAAGCCGCAAAACGTTATAGCCAATTTTAAAAACGACAACAATGGGAATATTAGACAACATGTTTAAATGGTTTACCACAAAAGACAAAGACGGCAAAGAAATGAATATTGGCTACGTTTTAGACGGTGAGCCACAGACAATTCAGGACATTGAAAAACTATTCAAGGCGTTCCAACTTGACTCATACTTTGACACAATAAAGCCTCTTATTAGACCGAAAATTGATTTAACACTTACCCCCGTTGACGAATCAACAATTAAGAATCCAAATTCTAAAATTGGTGGACAGCCACATTTGCCAAAAGAACAAGAATGGCCTAAAAACGAACTTGGAAAATCATTATCGTTTATTGGACAGTTAAACTTTGAAGAGGTTTCAAAATATGACCAATCAGGGTTATTGCCGAAGCAAGGACTGCTTTCATTTTTCTATTGTGCAGACCAAGAAGCTTGGGGTTTTGACCCAAAAGACAGACAACGCTTTAAAATCATTTACACAGACAATGTAAATTCAACTGTAAAACATGAATTGCCTACTGACTTAGAAAAACACTCTATTTTCAAACCTAATCGACTAACATTTAATTCAAGTTTAAGCATACCAACTTGGCAAGAAGATTCAATTGATGGATTAATTGAGGAGGAGGATTCAGACAATTATATGGAAGCGAGTAGCGGTTCTGACAATCAAATTTTTGGTTATGCAAACTGTGTTCAAGGGACAATGGAGCTTGAATGTCAACTTGTAACAAATGGACTTTATTGTGGTGACTCAACTGGTTATGAAGACCCAAGAAGAAAAGAACTTGAAACAGGAAAAGACGACTGGGTTCTGTTATTGCAACTTGACTCAGATGAAGAAAAAACAGGAATGATTTGGGGCAACGGTGGGCGAATATATTTCTGGATTAAGCACCAAGATTTAGCAAATAAGGACTTTGACAAGACATGGTGTATTTTACAACATTAGATAAGAAAAGAAAAACTGGCTATAACACGGGTTTTGCGTCAGGCGGGCTGACGTGCAAACTTGGAGCTTTGTGCTTCTATTTAAGTTCAGTGCTGGCAGACAGTTTTGTGCTTCGAAATCGCCAACTTCTTGTAGCTGCAAACCGTTAGATACAATCAAGGAAAGTAACCTATCAAGAAGTTAGTCGATTTTTATGATTAATCAAGAGGTTGTATATATATCCACAACAAAAAATCCGTTGTGCTGTATGATAGTATGAGCAGACACTTCATTATATTTTGGGTAGTAGCATCCGCTCCAACCAGTGTGAGGTATTTTAGTTACCGAACACTATTTTTGAAGTCATTTTAAAACTATGCATTACAAACCAATAGTTTTGCTGCTACTCTTTTCATGCTTGCTACAACAAGCGGCTCATGCGCAGCCGGTTCATGAGTATATGGATTTGCAGATACATACTACCATGCATGTGCCTTATCCTTTTTTCGGCAAAGATTTGAAGTATTTCAACGAGAAGCGTCCGCCTGCGCTTTCATACAAGCACCAGTTTAAAAATGTAAACTATGCCAATTTTCTGCAAGCCAATAAAGGGGCAAGGATTATTGCCAACGGTGCGCTCAATACCGAATATATTTCTAACCCGAAAAAAGCAAGAAAAGGTATTCTGAAACAGATTAATTATGTGAATCGCTTTGCCGAAAAAAATGCCGCTCATTTTGTAGTGGCACACAATCCCGATGAGGTAAGGCATTACATCCATCATTCAGACAAGACGGTTATTATTCATTGTATTGAAGGTGGCAAAGAACTTAATTTTTAAGGCATAAACAGCCGGTATAAACTTTTTCTTAGCGTCTTTGCGTGAAATTCTCTTTTTCTGATTTACTTAACCACCGTTAATTTTTTCGGTTTCCATAATTTATTGTCCGAAGTGATTTTCAGGAAATAACTGCCCGATGCAAGCGATGAAGCATTGACAGTTGCTATACTTTCACTATTGGGAAGGGTTTCCTGCGACAGAATTATTTTTCCGGTAATATCAGCTATTTCCACTTTTATTTTTTCATAAATATGGTCGTTCAGTTTCAGCGAAAAAATACCTGATGAGGGTTGCGGAAAAATTGAAAATGTATTTTTGTCCGCATCTGCCAAAATTGATTTAACGGAGGAATAAAGCGAGTCTTCTTTCAATGTTACAAAGCCTACATCCTGACATGTACCCTCATAAGCAAAAGCCGCTACATGCTCCCATAAAGTATCAGGGTTAAACTGAATGGAAGCGGCATTGGAAGTAACATTGCACGGCAATGAACACCAGCGAATTTGCGCGTTGCCGTTATCGTTGGTAATATGCGAATTTATGGTTACGGTTGGTACGTTTGCATTATAACGCGCTGTATCAGACGGCTGCAAATTCAGATTGAGCGGACAGCAGAATGAACGGTCGTTCACCACTGCGTGCATACGCAGCATAAGGCGGTAAACCACGCTCATTATATATGGCATGCTCATGCTTGTTGATGGGTGGTCATGTCCTTCCATAGTATATAAATAGCTGCAAACACCTTTTTGTTTTGCTATAGAATCAACCACATAGCTGCCTTGCATATTAAAAAGCCCTGCCGTAATAGAGCCGAAAGAGCCAACGCCATAAGGCACTATGGCATCGGCATCGCCATGAGCGGCAACAGTAGGCACATCGCCCGGCTCAATCCAGTCGGCATTAATTAATGCGCCTGCTATATTGAGCGTTGCGGCATGTTTCCAACTGTAATTAGGATACAATCCCGTAGTGCTGTAGAATCCGCCCAGCGCATCAAGCGCGTTGATATTTCCCATTTCGGCAATTTCGCTGGGCTTGTCGCAATAAGAAGTCATCAATGCGGTAATAGCGCCTGCCGATGCGCCTCCGATAATAATTTTATTAGTGTCAATATTATAGTTATTTCCGAGTTCGGTATAATCGGCTTTCAGGTATTGAACAGCTGCACGCATGTCTTGCATAGGACGAAAAAAAATGCGCATGTGCCGCAACTGAAAAATTTCGCTGTAATCTATACCGATACGATAATCGGGCGAAACAGCCACATAACCTGCTTTGGCAAGATGCCTGCATACTTCAACCACATACCACTCATCGCGTGCGCCTTGTATAAAGCCGCCACCAAAGGCAAAAATAACAACAGGGCGGTTGGTCATAGTGTCGCCATGAGGTTGGTAAACATCCATAAAAAGTTCCTGGTCAACTCCGTCAATGTTCATTCCCTGTCCGAATTTGACAGTAGATACCGTAACCGAATCAAAAACAGGAGCAATGTAACGGCACTCGGAGCATGTTTGGGCAAGCAGCATATTTGCGGAAAAAAGCAACATGGCAACTATTACCGGAACAAATTGATTGATTGTTTTCATAGTTTAAGTTGGTTTTATGTTACCCTAATGTAAATACTTTTTTGGGAATATTAAAAATAAAATTTCTTTGGTATTTTGTTCTAAAACAGGTTGACCATTTTTGACTAAACTACCTTTGGCTATAAGCCGAAGGATTTGTAAATTCGGCTAAAGCCGAGTAAAGAAGCCGCCCGGCACCGAACGGACTCCTAACTGTTCGCCATATTCCGCAGATGTGCCGAACGAAAGATAATAAGGGATTTTAATCATTAGATTTTTTGGCTTTAACCCCGCAAGGTTTTCAAAACAGGGGTGTTCGAAATGCGCTTACCTTTTGCCACAGGTTATACTGAAAGTAGTTGAGATTCCGAAGGAAACGAAACGTA
>CAYSGX010000222.1:5154-5483 GCA_964430605.1 uncultured Chitinophagaceae bacterium | reverse complement strand
TCATTGTCCTGAGCACGGTTAAATTCTTCATAAGTAGAAAAAGTAACGTTTTCATCCGATGGCAGATGCAGCTTTCCTAATGTTTTATCGGTGAGACCAAAATACAGATTGGCGGGATTTTGCTGCGCTTTGAAATCTACTTTAACCCGCCAGCGCGAACCTTTAATATATGGAACATCGAGAGACAAAACACATTCCCACGCATTAGATGTATAATAGGCAACATTCGCTCTCAACCTTATCAGGTAAGGTGTATAGGCAAACAGCGGGTTGTCGCGTTTGCCGTTCCAGAATACATTTGTTCTGACCCCGAAACCAAAGCCCGTAAC
>CAYSGX010000222.1:4470-5144 GCA_964430605.1 uncultured Chitinophagaceae bacterium | reverse complement strand
CTTTGTAATAAGGCACGTCCAACGACAAAACCAATTCTCTCGCGTTGGAAGTGTAATACGCTGCATTTGCTTTTAGCTTGGCAAGGTATGGGGTATATGGAAAAAGTGGATTTGTCCGCTCACCGTTCCAGTAAACATTGCTGCGAATACCAAAGCCAAAACCTGTTACAGGGTCGGAAGAAATATCGGGAATGCCTGTAATAAAAGTTCCTTCTCTTTTCTTTTCCAAATCAGCATCAGACATTCGTTTGGATTTGATAAATGAAAGGCTGTCTTTTTGCTGTGCATGGACAACAGAAACCGAAAATAAAAACAACGAAATAAAAGTGAGCCACTTCATAATTGGGAAAACTTTTTTGTTTACCCGCAAAGGTTAGAAGTGATTTAGAAGAAATTTTGAAGGGTTGGAAAATGTTTACACGCCTGACGAAAAACCGCTGTGTTGGCAGCATGTGGTTGGGTCGCTTTGGTTGTTTGTCGGTCAGTTTAGTTATGTCAAATATTTTTCAATTCGTTGTTTATAAATGCTTCTAATTTTGCTTTATCGGGCAGTTGCAGTTGATATTTGCTCACAAAAATATCTAAGTCGCTGTCGGCAATGGCGTATTCTACCAACGTTTTGTTTTGGTTGGTAACGAGCAAAATACCAACAGGCGGATTGTCGGTAGTTTCCT
>CAYSGX010000222.1:1423-4460 GCA_964430605.1 uncultured Chitinophagaceae bacterium | reverse complement strand
AGTTGAGATACGATTTCAGTTGTCCGATGTGTTCGTGTTTGGCAATTTCGGTTTTTAGCTCTATCAACACGTGGCACTTCAAAATGCGATGATAGAAAACCAAATCAATGAAAAAATATTCATCGCCAATCAATATGCGTTTTTGTCGGGCTTCAAAACAAAATCCGTTTCCCAATTCAGTAATAAATTGTTGCAGATGTTCGATAAGGGCTTGCTCCAATTTGCTTTCTTCAATTAAATGCGGTTGCTGAATATTTAAAAATTCAAAGAAGTAATGCGACTTAACCAAATCAGTTGTCTGTTGTGGTTTTATTTTTTTCATTACTTCATCAAACAAGCCTTTGTGATTTTCCGACAATCCAACTCTTTCGTAAGTAAGCGTATCAATTTGTCGTTTGAGTTCTTTTACGGTGGGCTGTGTTTTCAGAATCAGCAACTCGTAGAAATGTCTTTTGGTGTGGTCGTCAATTTTTATGAGTTCTACAAGATGCGTAAACGATGTTGAAAAAATAAATTTATGAAGAAGGTTATCTTTATTTTGAGATTGGTCAGTTAGCGACTGGCTAATTTTATAGGTTAGATTTTCAATTACTTGCAATTGGTCAGTTGCCGACTGACTAATTGCAAGAATAGGGTTGTTGTTGTTTAATTCTTGGGTTGTCAACCCAAGAATTTGCGGATAGGTGTTGTAAAACTGACGGCATAATTTTAAATTGGTTGCCGACAGTCCTTTGATAGCGATACTTTTAGCCAAATTTTCGAGCAGTTTAGCTCCGTATTTAGCCCTGTCGCTTCCGTTTTGCTCAAACTCTACAATGTAAAATCCTGTGAGCCAATTTCTAAGCGTAATGTGAATGTTTACAGCTTTTACGGCATTTTTCTGTAAAAACTCGTTGGTTTGCTGTATGCGAAAAGCTAATTTTTCAAAATTCATTTGTTCGGGCATTGCTTGCGTATATCTTTCAAACTAACGAAGTTAAATATTTTGGTTCACCACAAGTTTCCTGTTAGTCCAGAATAACGGTTCGGGGTTTTGCCTTCCTTCGGGCGGGATTTTTAGCACTACATTTGATATGAAGAACTGCACTTCAAATATGCACAAAATTTTCTACGAAGCACTTCACCCCGCTTTCGCTAAGCCCATGTTGGCTGCTGCTATAATTTCTCTTTCTGTCAATTCGTTAGCAAATTTATAAATTCGTTTGGTTTTAGTGCTTTGGTTTCAATTCCTAACTTATGATATGTCTCTGCCGCTTTGTAATGGCATTTGTCGTCAATTGTAACAAAGTAGTTGCAATGTGCACCGTAGAAAACGTGCAAAGAATCGTCAATCATATTGGAAAATCTGTCGTCTGATTTGTAACCTTTAAAGTCTATTTTGAAATAAGTGTCTGTTATTTTTTGATATGCAGGATTGTCGCTTGTCTTTGTTTTAGGTGCATATTTTTCCCAAGTTTCGTCAATATTCATTCGTTGTCTTGTTAATCTCTTTCAACATTTTCTGTTGATTTTTCAATTTCGCATAGCTCTGATTTACATAAGACCGAAGTGATTTGTAAAGAGAATAGTCCTTTTTAGCGTTATTAGAAAAATCATACAGGTCTTCGCACATTGCAAGCATATTCATCTGTGTCTTTGTTCTTGGGAACATAAAGTTGAAAATGGGACTTGCTTTGTAAATTTCTTTGAAGTTGTTAGGAACAGGTATTGCTCTTAATAATTCAAGTTGTGCTTTCCAAAGTCCAGCGGTTGTTTCGTCAAGGTCTAACAATTCGGTAAATGGCTTGGACGTTACGTCTTTGTCATTTAGAGCTGAGTTGAAAAACTCATTTACGTCTCTATAATGCCAAGTCGTTTGAGTGTTGCCCCAATACTGAACGATACAAAGATTTTGAGTTAAACGATTAAGCGTTTCTAAGTGTTTAGGAATGTATGTCGGATTATTTGCGTGTCCTCTTAGTAAATCATTGATGTGAGCATTTGAATATGGCGAAATAATTTTTTGGTCAATAATTAGCTGTTCAATCTTGGAAAATGCGTCACGTTGCTCCGCATCCAAATTGTCTTTTTTCTCAATTCGGTCAAACACATTCCAGTCAAGATAAGCGTATGTCATTGCTTAAAAGGTTCGGCTTTAGGTGAAGGGATTGATTGGATAATGCGGAGCAGGGTTTGGGTGTCAGCTACATCCGTCAGGTAAAATTTACCATCATCAGATTGCATTTTCAGTTGTCCCAAATTATGGGACAACTCACTTCCTTCGGCTTTCAGGGCATTCCAATACTTTCGCGGACGAGGACTTTCGGTTAAAATTTCAATCACGTCAATTACTGAAAAAAAACATTGTTCTTTTTCTTCGTCCCAATGTGTGCGAACTTTTTTGCTTTCAAAAAGTTTGATGTTGCTCATACTACAAACTTAATAATATGGCTTTAACCGTTGCTTAAAATTGCACTGAAAAATTATGAACATTACTCTGAAAACTATACCCAATCACCCATTGATGGCGATTACAGATTTGCCTGATAATAGCCAACCCTAAACCGCTTCCCGAATGTTCGTCCGAAACTTTGGTAAACCGATTGAATATACCCGAACTGTCCAAAGCCGAATGACCTGAATTGGAAACAGTAATGCCGTTTTGAGTTAGCTGAATTTTTATTGTTCCGTTTTGTTGATTGTGCCGAATGGCGTTTAACAACAGGTTATTAATAAGTATCTCTATCAGCGTTTTATTTCCTTCAATAGTTATATCATCCTCTATGTCGGTTTGAACAGTAATGTTTTTATTATCGGAATGTTCTTTTAGCTGTTCTATACACTGTTTAGCCAACATGCTAATATTAACGGCTTCATTATCATCAAACTGATGATTTTCGATTTTGGCAAGTAACAGCAGGTTTTTGTTGATGCGTGTAATTCTTGTCAATGCCTTGTTTGCTTCTTCAATGATTTGATATTGACGGTCTGTCAGGGTGTCTTTTTGCAGCAGTAAGTCCAGCTTATTTTTGATGATTGCCAAAGGCGTTTGCAATTC
>CAYSGX010000222.1:0-1413 GCA_964430605.1 uncultured Chitinophagaceae bacterium | reverse complement strand
TAAAGCATCGTTCAGTTCTTCAAATTCAAGGGTATCTGATTTATCAAATTCAATTGGTGTTTGGCTGTTCAGGTTGAATGTTTTTAGTTTGGATAAAGTGTTTCTAAAAGGTTTCCAAAGTTGAACGGATAATCTTCTGCTTAACAACACGAAGCCAATAACCAAAACGAGGAAAAACAGAAATGTAACCAAAGCAATGGCAATAACCGTTTCTTCGGTTTCTTCCACATTGGTTTCTACCGTTAATTGATATGGTTTCCTATTGATTTGAATAACTTTTGACAATCCCCTGAAACGGTCAATATTATACTGTTCCGCATAAGGATTCTGTCTTAAAATGGTATAAACGCTGTCGGGTTTTGGCTTGTCCTTATCAAGCTGTTTTAAATTAGTTCCAGGTTGTATTTTATTCCAAAGCGCTATGCTTTCGTAAAGCGTTGTATCGTTAAGGTTTAATTTGTTCAGTTCATTTTCTATTCTGTCGGCAATAATCTCATTATGTTCGTCCAATTCACGTAACCAAATACTATCCACCAAATAATAATAGGCGGGAACGCTTGCCGCTAAAACCACAAGTGAATACAGAGCAAAGCTCTTTAGTGTTTTATTTAGTAATTTTTTCATACTTCCCACTTATAACCTGTTCCGTACATTGTTTTCAGATAATTATCACAACCTGCATCATTGAGTTTCTTTTTCAGGTTTTTGATGTGGGCATATACAAAATCGTGGTTGTCCAACATATCGGCAAAATCGCCTGAAAGATGCTCTGCTAAAGTGCTTTTGGAAATAACCCTGTTTTTATTGCCGATAAAGTAAAGTAACAAGTTAAATTCTTTCTTAGTAAGTGATATAAGTCTGTCGTTTACTGAAACCGTTTTTGCAAGTAAGTCAATCTGTAATTCATTTTGCTGAACAATGTTTGCATTTCCAAACTGCCTTCTGCGGATTACGGAGTAAATTCTTACCGCCAATTCTGCAAGATGAAAGGGTTTGGTCAGGTAATCATCAGCACCTATTTGTAATCCTTTTATTTTGTCGTCCAAAGCATCTTTTGCAGAAATAATAATAACACCGTCTTGCTTGTCCTGCTGTTTCAGTTCTTCCAAAATTTTCATTCCGTTGCCGTCAGGCAACATAATATCCAAAAGAATACAGTCGTAATGATAGTTTTCGATTTTATCCAATGCCTGATGATAAGTAGAAGCAAACTCACACAAATAGCTTTCCTCCGACAGATATTCGGCTATGCTTTGTACAAGTTCTTGTTCGTCTTCTATTATCAGGATTTTCATAATGCGAATTTACCGATTGAATTTTGAAGAAATTTTGAATATGCCAATAGCGGGTCGAGGAAAATAAAAATACAGAAGGGTTGGCTGTTCCCGAAATAAAATCACTACTGTTCGAAAC
>CAYSGX010000221.1:0-5508 GCA_964430605.1 uncultured Chitinophagaceae bacterium | reverse complement strand
GGCATTAGGCGTTTTGCCCGTGTTGCCGCCACTGCATATTCCGCAATCATCTATTGTTGCAGTGCCTCCGCATACTCCGTTACAATCGGGCAGCGTAGCACTTCCGCCACACACACCGTTGCAATCTACTACGGTATTTCCAAAACATACGCCTGCACAATCTTTATTGCTGTTGGCAGCATGACCTGTATTACCACCACTGCACACGCCACAATCGTCAATAAATGCTATTCCACCACATACACCATTACAATCGGGCACGGCAGTTCCACCGCACACTCCGTTGCAGTCAACAGGAGTAGAGCCGTTACAAATATTGTTGCAATCAAGCGTAGCATTTCCAAAACATACGCCCGAACAGTCTTTGTTGGCATTAGGCGTTTTGCCCGTATTGCCGCCACTGCATACTCCGCAATCATCTACTGTTGCAGTGCCGCCACATACGCCATTACAATCGGTATTCGGGCAACCACCAACCGTTACATTCAACTCAACAGGGCCTACCTTGCAGTTGTTTGACTTTGTTTCCACAACAGTAATCGTTCCGCCCGCAGTACCCCAATTTACGGTAATGCTGTTGGTTCCCTGCCCGCTTACAATAGTTGCTCCTGACGGAACCTGCCACTGATATGATGAACCTGCATTGTTCGGAACAGAATAAACCGTGCCTTGCTGACTTTGCGTAACCTGAACAGGGCCTGTTATGCTGAAAGGCGGATTGCTGAGAATACCAAAGAAATGGGCCGCCCAAAAAGATGAATACATACCGGCAGCAATAGAATTAGAACCTGCTACCCCACCCTGCTGGTAGCACGAACCCGGGTCAACGGCAATGCCGTGTCCCATGCCGTTAATATCGTAATATGCAACTACCACATTTCCTGCTGCATCGTGATATTCTCTTAAACGTATTGCCGATACACCATTAAAAGAATTTACCGTTCTATCGGGAGTTTGGTCTGCGCCATGCAGGTTGGTGAATTGCTCCATCAACTCTCTTGAATTATTATCGTTGATAACAATGTCGGAAGTGCCATGCACCAGCATCATGCGGGGCCAACTGCCTGTATAACCGGGATTCTGTCCTCTTACCAGATTACCCCATTCCTGCGGGGTTTTGTTTACCTGTCCGGGTGCAGCAAGATAAACTCCTGCTGAACTGGTTGCTACTTTGTAAGGCAACCCTGCCATAGATGCGCCTGCCGCAAATACATCAGGATAAGCGCAACACATTACAGCCGTCATGGCTCCTCCTGCCGAAAGCCCCGATACAAATACCCGTGAAGCATCAATACTGTAATTGGCTTTCATATAATCGGTAGTTTGCTTAATAGACAAACCTTCGCCTGAATTACGGTTATGGTCGCCCGTTTCCCAGTAATTAAAACAACTGCTGGAATTATTAGCAGATTTTTGTTCTACATGCACCACATAAAACTTATGAGTATTGGCAAGTGTGTTCCAACCGGTTTGATTAGAAAATCCCGAAGCGTTTTGCGTGCAACCGTGAATCACTACTACCAACGGTGCATTTTGCGGCATATTGGATGGCACATGCATATAAGCGTTGATATTGCCCGGATTGCTGCCGAAATTACTAATCGCAGTTCCTTGTGCAGACACATTGATATTACAAAGCAAAAGACAAAAGAAAAGCAGTATCGAATGAATACACTTGTGTGGCATGGCGGTTGGTTTGTTGTATAAATGTATTAAATAAATATGAATACACTGAATTGATTTTTATGAAAGATTAATAGCCAGTATTTATCTTTCTGTTTTTAATGAGGCGTACTCAACCACAAATTTATTTTTGTCTTTATTCCGTAGAAAGCAGAAGCTAAATTTGATGCACAACATTCAGCCTATAATAATAACCCCCCATTTCTTTGCACTATTATACATTGTGTCGCAACTTTGCAGCCGCTATGGATAATATGGTTTCCGTTATCGTTCAAGACAGCCAAGGCAACTTTCAAACTATAGAAGCTCCCACCGATATGGGGCTGAACCTTATGGAAGTATTGAAAGGCAGCGATTATGATATTGAGGCTACCTGTGGCGGCATGGCATTATGTGCCACTTGTCATATAAGAGTTATGAATGGGCTTGATAAACTGAAGCCTCAAAACAACGATGAACTGGATATGCTCGATACCCTGCCGGTAATATATCCCGAAAGCCGCTTATCGTGCCAAATACCTGTTTCCGAAGAAATAGATGGTGTAGAAATAAAACTTTTTCAATAGCAACAGCACCGCAGCCGCAAGGCTTGTAGCTTTAACGCTATTAATTAAATACCTTTACAGTTATGGAAAACACATTGCCGGAAGGCGATTTCAGGCTTATTGCCAAAACTATTTTCGGCTTAGAAGAAGTACTTGCCAACGAGCTTAAAAAACTGGGCGCAAGAGAAGTGGAAGAGCACAACCGTGCCGTAAGTTTTGTGGGCGACAAAGGCATGATATACAAAAGCAACCTTTGCCTTAGAACGGCATTAAGGATTTTGGTGCCCATTAACCAATTTGAGGTGAGCAATGAAGACACGTTGTATGAAGGCATTAAAGCCATTAACTGGGAAGACTATATGGATGTAGATGATACCTTAGCCATAGACTGCACCCTGAATACCCACCTGTTTAATCACTCGCAATACATTTCGCAAAAAGCTAAAGATACCATTGCCGACCAGTTTAGAGAAAAACACAACAAACGCCCCAGTGTAGATTTAGACAAGCCCACCCTGCGCATTCAAATTCATATTTACAACACCACATGCAGCGTGGCGTTAGACAGCTCGGGCGAAAGCCTGCACAAGCGCGGCTACAGAGATAAAACCAACCTGGCGCCTATCAACGAAGTGCTGGCAGCAGGCCTGGTATTGCTCACCGGCTGGACACGGCACAACACTTTTATCGACCCCATGTGTGGCTCGGGCACTATACTTATCGAAGCGGCATTAATAGCCGCCAATATTCCGCCCGGCTATTATAAAGAAGATTTTGGCTTTATGCGCTGGCAGCGTTATCTGGCTTTCGATGAAGCATTGTGGAACACTATTTATGAAGCCGCTATAGGCCGAATTTCTTCTGAAACACCAAAAATACTGGGCGGTGAAATTTCACATCACGTAGCCCGGAAAGGCAAAGAAAATGTGAAGCTGGCTAAGGTAGAAGACATGGTGCATATTCGCGAATGCGATATCGCAGCTTTTGAAGCTCCCGAAGGCAGTGGCGTGGTAATTATCAACCCGCCTTATGGCGAGCGCATGGATAAAGACGATATCAATGCCTTATACAAAAGCATTGGCGATACTTTTAAGCAACGTTTTTCGGGTTATGATTGCTGGGTAATAAGTTCAAATATGGAAGCCCTGAAACATATAGGCCTGCGCCCTTCCCGAAAAATTCCGATATACAATGGCCAGTTAGAATGCCGTTTTATGAAATACGAAATGTACAGAGGCACTAAGAAAATTCACAAGTTGCAAGACAGAGGGGAAGCGTAGGTAAATTACAAATTTTTGAAATGGCAGAAATAATCAACGACTCAAAAACAATTGTACCGGTTATTTTATTGCTTAACCCGAACTAAAGGTATAAGGTCTTGAAAATATTTCTGAAAATATGTGTTGCCACGCGCTATAAAAACGCGACTTGTATTTCTCCGCTAAAAGCTTCTTCGGGCTTTAATGTAATTAATCCTTCTTCAGAATTAAAAGCATTGGCAGGGCAGGTCATAGGCTCAATGGCTATGCAATTTCTATCGGGCGGAATATAAACTTGCAGGTATTTAAACGCGTTGCTTTGCTTAATGCTAATAGTGTTATTTGTTTCCGCGGAAAATAATTTTGTTTCAAAAAAATCTTGATTGCCTGTTAATTCAAAAGCAGTATCGAAATTGGTATTGCCAATAGTTGCTGGTTGCCTAAATGAATTGTAGCTGTTTCTATTACCTGTAGGAATTAATCTTGCATTGGTTTCTAAAATATTACACGATGGCAGTTGTAATTGCCAATCGCCCACATTTTCTCCTAAAGTAAAATAAGGATGCCAGCCCAAACCGAATGGCATATTTGTTTTCCCTTTGTTAATGGCTTCCGCTTTTATACTGAAACTGTTTTCTTTCAGCATGTATTCATACAATAATTCAAAAGGAAACGGATAGCCCGCTTCACTGCCATCGTAAATATATTTCAGTGTAATTGAAGCAAAATCTTTTTCAGCGGTTGCGCCAACTGCTTCAAATTTTTTATTCCACACAAAACCATGAATAGCATTATTCTCTTTAGGCTTGTTAATGGGTAATTGACAGGCTATTACTTCAAAAGAATATTTTCCGTCTTGTATTCTATTGGGAAATGGCGCTAAGTGAATGCCGCGTGATTTGTCGCTGGCTGTAAGCTGCGCTTCATTTTCAAAGCCCCATAAAATTCCGGTATTGTTAAATTGCAACGACAAAATATTCGCCCCGAAAGCAGGTACAAACGTTGCTTCACTTACAGCAGATTTCAGCATATATTTTTCAAAATTACCAAAGGGCTGTTGCAGTATTTCAAACATGCCGCAAGTTTATTCTACTGTAACCTCTTTTCTGAAAACGGCAATATTGCCTTGTGTATCTTTTCCTGTTAAATGAAAACGATAAGCGCCCAACGTGGCTGTAGCAGGCACAATAATTAATGGTAAACCGGATAAATTAAACGAGCCTGAAGCAGGACTTAGAACAATGGTTTCATTATAAACAGAAACTTCGCTGTTGTTTCTAACCAAAGCTGCTTTTACTTCCACCAAGCCATCGGCATCGGTAATGCCCCCAAACAAAGGCAACGTATCGCCTTGTTGCACTTTCCAGTTGGCTCTTACATTAGGGTTTATAATATCAAATTCGGGCGTACTGGTATTTTTAATTATTAAATCGAAATAAACAGTGTTGCTTTCGTTGCCACTTTTATCTTTTACCGAAGCCGTTACTTTATAAACTCCGGCAGTAGCATTAGCCGGAACATCAAAAATGCGGTAGTCTAAATCTTGACGATTCGCTGCCGAAAAAGTTTCATTCAACTGAAAAGGAATAAAATCTTGTTTTTTCGCGGCAGGCACTCCATCAAAAACGCCTTCAATGGTAAGCTTGTATTCGCCCAAGGCACGGCTGTCTTGTATAGAAGTTTCAACGGTTATAGTATTGCCTGCGGCTACTTCAGCTTCGTTCGATGCGTTGTTAATTCTTAGCCCTGTAATTACAGGATTTTCCCGGTCTTTGCCTTTTTTGCAACTTGCCAATATTGCCAATGCCAATAACACCATTAAACTAACTTGTTTCATAAAACTGTTTTGTTATAACCAAAGATAAAGATTCTGAAATAAGAGAAAGCAATTATACCGTTTACATTTCAATATTAAGTAATGCCTTACGGTATAAACTATTATAATCCCGATAGCTATTTTATCGTGTTTTTATTATAACCACAATAGAAACATAGTTGTTAGGGCTTTGTTTCATAGTGTT
>CAYSGX010000220.1:0-5521 GCA_964430605.1 uncultured Chitinophagaceae bacterium | reverse complement strand
ACTATTTTAAAATTTTAGAATGGTTTATGCCGTATCTAAATATGTTTAGTGCATTGAGACGAAGTCGAAATTGGACTATTACATATTTGATAACGGTATAATGCTGTTGCCTGAAATATTGACTGTGCAGGAAACATAAAATTGAAACCACATAGAGTTTTTTCTTTGTGTCCTCTGTGTTTCTGTGGCAAAAAATTCTGCGTCATCAGCGTTCCATCACCTACATCCTCTGTGTTTTCACCTTTCCATTGCAACCATTCATTACATTTGCCACTCTTTAGCCTCAAAATCTGTCTGCTGCCATGCGCTATATTTTATTCATTGTTTTGTTTCTTTCCGCTGAAAATTTGTTTGCTCAAAAACCACCAAGAGTTGCTAAAAAATATATCGCTACCGATAGCCTGAATTTTCAGAATGGCCCTGTTCCCTATAATTACCAAGCCAATATGAAATATAAAAAGGTAGTTTCAGAATCGATGTACCTCACCATGCGCGACAGCGTGAAAATTGCCATCAATGTAGTATTGCCCAAAGGCTTGGAAGCCGATGAAAAAATTCCGGCTGTATTATACCAAACCCGTTATTGGCGTGGCGCAAAATTTCGTTTTCCGTTCAGCACGTTTTTAAATAATTTCTCGGGCAAGCAAGGCAAAATGATAAAAGACTTTATTCGTTGCGGCTATGCTCTAATTGCTGTTGATGCTCGTGGCTCGGGTGCCAGCATGGGCAGCCGCAAACACCCGTGGACTGATGATGAAGTAAAAGACGGTGCCGAAATTGTTAACTGGGCAATTGCGCAACCGTGGAGCAATGGCAAGGTAGGCTCATCGGGCATTAGCTACAGCGGCACTACTGCCGAGTTTCTGGCTACCACTATGCACCCTGCGGTAAAAGCCGTTGCCCCCATGTTTTCGCTCTATGATGTATATGACGATATTTCGTTGCCGGGTGGTGTGCAACTGGAATATTTTACCAAGAATTGGGGTACAGCCAACCGGGATTTAGACAATAATAAATTGCCTGTAAAAGAATTGTTGCCTCGCATGGCAGTAAAAGGCGTGCAGCCCGTGAAAGGCGAAAAGAAAATGATTAAAGAAGCGGTGAAGCAACATCAGGCTAATCTGAATGTAAACGATGGTGTAGAATCGCTTGTGTATCGCGATGATATTTCTAAAGCAGATGGCGCTACAGGCCCCGATAAATTCAGTCCGCATACATACTCGCATATAATAGATAAAGCAGGCGTGGCAGTGTATAGCGTAAGCGGCTATTTCGATGGCGACTATCAGCACGCTGCGGTAAAAAGATTTTTAACGCTGAATAATCCACAGAACAAACTGATACTTGGCCCGTGGGAACATGGCGGCTGGATGAATTGCAGTTGGCACAACCCGGGTGAATCGGGTTTCAGCAAAACAGCAGAGCTATTAAAATATTTCGACTATCATTTGAAAGGCATTGAAACCGGTATTAATAAAGAGCCACGAGTGCATTACTACACTATGGGCGAAGAAAAATGGAAAAGCAGCAACACCTGGCCACCGCAAAATACCCGCTACACCAATTTTTATTTCAACGAAAAATCGCAACTCAATAATACAGCACCGCCACAATACGATTCGTTTACACCTTACACTATCGATAGCAGTTTTGGCACAGGTACTTACAGTCGCTGGCGTTCGTTAATGGGTAAGTTAGAAGTGCCTTTTCCTTATTTCGACTGGAACGAGAGAAGCGCTTCGTTACCTCATTTTCAAACGCCCGCTTTTACTGAAAATGTTGAAGTAACAGGTCATGCTATCATGGTGCTGTATGTAGCTTCTTCTGAAACCGATGGGGCTTTTATTGCCTATCTGGAAGATATTGATGAAAACGGAAAAGCCCACTATGTTACCGAAGGCGAAATAAGAGCCTTGCACCGTAAAGTAAGCGATGAACCACGGGTACACAAAGATGTTGATGAAGTGCCCCACCATACTTACCTGAAAAAAGATGGTGAGCCGTTAACGCCCGGCAAAGTAGCAAAAATAACTTTCGATTTGTTGCCTGTTTCTTATCAGTTTAAAAAAGGGCATTCATTGCGTGTTTCGCTTTCGGGCTACGACAAAGACCATTTCAGAAGCATTACTCCCACAGGCGAATGGAAAATTCAGCACAGCACCGAATACCCCAGCTATATTTCGTTACCGATAATAAAAGAGTAGTATGCTATAAGTTATATGTTTTAAGTTTAGCTTTAGATAAGTTGAAAAAGTCCAAGCCAAACCCGAAAGGTTTTGAAAAACTTGCGGGTTTTTAATAGATACCATGAACTGATAATCTAAAACCGATAACTATTTCCCTAATTTTGCTGTCCATTTTCATTAGTTATGAGCAACGCCACAAAGGCCAATCGTTTTTCCTTTCAGGAGTTAAAAAAATCTGCCGAAATATTCAGCTTCATTAAGCCCTACAAAGGCATGTTTATTATTGGCTGCGGTTTTTTAGTATTGTCGAGTATTACCTCTTTAATGTTCCCTTATGTAGCCGGAAAATTAATAGATGCCGCCACCGGAAGTGCGCAGGGTTACCTGAACAACATCAATTACATAGCGGGCGGACTGATAGCTGTATTAATTCTGCAAAGCATTTTCTCCTACATAAGAGTATGGTTGTTTGCCCTGGTTACCGAAAAATCCATGGCCGATATCCGCAAGCGATTATACAACTGCATTATCGCTATGCCCATTCCTTTTTTCGACCAACACCGGGTGGGCGAGTTAATAAGCCGCATTACATCAGATGTAACCCAACTGCAAGAAACCATATCGCTTACGCTTGCAGAATTTTTTCGCCAGATTGCTACACTTATCGTTGGCATCAGCATTATTTTGATTACCTCTACCAAGCTTACATTAATGATGCTGGCAACCTATCCGCTTATGGTAGTTATCGCTATTGTCTTCGGAAAATATATTCGCAAACTATCAAAGCAAACACAAGATGCGCTGGCCGATGCCAATGTGGTGGTAGATGAAACTTTTCAGGCTATAAATGTGGTGAAGGCTTTTACTAACGAGCAATATGAAGCCAAACGTTTTGGCACTGCCATCGACAAAGTGGTAGCTTTTGCGTTGAGTGCTGCCAAATATCGCGGGGCGTTTATTTCATTTATCATTTTTGGTTTGTTTGGCGGCATTGTGTTGGTATTGTGGTATGGCGCCACATTAGTTTCCGCAGGCGAAATGACTATTGGCGATTTGACCGCATTCATTATCTACACTGCTTTTATTGGCGGCTCGGTGGGTGGCATGGGCGAGGTGTACAGTAAAATTCAAAAAACTGTGGGTTCTTCCGAAAGGCTTTTAGAAATACTAAAAACCAATCCTGAAATTGATGCCACCAAAAACATTGGCAGCAAAACCAACATCAACGGAAAAATTACTTTCGATAAGGTGCAGTTTGAATACCCCACCCGGAAAGATGTGCAGGTATTGAAAGGCGTTTCTTTTAATATTGCCGAAGGTGAAAAAGTGGCTTTGGTAGGGCCAAGCGGTGCAGGGAAATCTACCATTGTGCAGTTGCTGCTGCGCTACTATAATATAGAAACGGGATCGATTTCCATTGACGATAAAAATATACAAGAGCTGCCGCCACAACAGCTAAGAAGCAATATTGGTATTGTTCCGCAGGAAGTAATATTGTTTGGTGGCACCATAAAAGAAAATATTCTCTACGGAAAAATAAATGCCACCGAAAGCGAACTGACCGAAGCGGCACGCAAAGCCAATGCCTTGCAGTTTATACAATCGTTTCCCGATGGGTTTGATACCGTGGTGGGCGAGCGTGGCGTAAAACTTTCGGGCGGACAAAAACAACGCATTGCCATTGCGCGCGCCATTCTGAAAAACCCGAAAATATTGGTGCTCGATGAAGCCACCAGTTCGCTCGATGCCGAATCGGAAACACTGGTGCAAGAAGCCTTAGACGAATTAATGAAAGATAGAACAACTGTTATTATCGCCCATCGCCTTTCTACCATCAGAAAAGCCGACAGGATAATGGTGATAGACAAAGGGCAGATTATAGAACAAGGCAACCACGAACTGCTGATGCAAAATGAAAACGGGCTGTACCATCATTTGGTGAAGTTGCAGTTTCAGCAATAGAAAAGAGGCTGTCTCAAAAGTCTCCGAAACGTAATAAATGTCATCCTGATTTCAGTTACTGCCGAAAACAGCTTCCCGCTTATTGTTTCCTTGTATTGTATTAATTATCAGCAGGTTGCTATACATATAAAAAAGTACCTGTAAAATTGTGAAATTAACCGTTAACTTCACAAGTTCTTAATTTTAAGAAAACAAATAATCTATTTTCTGATGAAACGGTTCTTTTTACCTCTGAAAACATTATTTACGCTAACGGCTACGTTGTTGCTATTATTGGTTGGAACAACTTCCGTTTTTGGTCAAACTGTAACTATTAACTGCACGGGAACCTCAGGCTCGTTTAATTCCGGTGGAGTTACATCCGGTGGAGTCAAGAGCGATGGAGATATAACTGCGCTGAGCAATAGTCCCGCAAAAAGGGGCTGGGCAAGATTTGATTTGAGTTCAATTCCAGCAGGCTCTACAATCACCGCTGTGAATGTAATCTTTACAGTATACAGCGGTTCTTCTTCTTTTGATAATAGCCTTCATGGATTTACCGGTACCCCTTCTTCAATAGCTGGCGCTACTCTGTATGCAAATTGTGCAAATGGTACCGCCTTTTGGACCGGAACATTTACAAGCGCTTCACAAAATACAAAAGCGCTTAACGCTACAGGTATAGCATTTATTCAAACCAATATTGGAAGTGCAGTAAATATTGGATTTGTAAGATTAGATTCAAATCCATTTAATATTTATGGTTATGGTGGAACTTCAGCTCAACAACCTAAACTTCAAATTACTTACATAGAACCCTGCACCGGCACACCCAATGCAGGCACAGCAGCAATCAGCTCTTCAAATGGTGTTGCAGGTACTGCATTTAATTTGTCTTATTCGGGAGTTTCAACAGGGTCTGGTATTTCTTATCAATGGCAATACTCTTATGATGGCGGGGCAACCTTTACCGATTGGGGAGGACAGACTGCCACTCCGCTTGGCACATCTACTCAAAGCAATGTTCAATTTAGAGTAAAAACAACTTGTTCAGGTTCCGGTCAGGTAAATTATTCTAATGCTGTTTCGTGGACAGTAACCAGTTGGAATATGAACGGCAATCAATCAACTATTTATGTTCCTTGTGGTAGCTCTGCAAATTTTTATGATTCGGGCGGTTCGGGTTCAAATTATGGAAACAGTCAAAATTATACTTATACGTTTTACCCATCACTATCAACACCAACTGAAAAAGTCAGACTGACTTTTACCTCCTTTACCACTGAAAGTGCAACCTGTACTCAAATTTACGACAGGATGTATGTGTATAATGGCAATTCCGTTGCAGCACCTGCTTTGCATCCGACAACGAATTCAGGTGGGTATTTTTCGGG
>CAYSGX010000219.1:4094-5562 GCA_964430605.1 uncultured Chitinophagaceae bacterium | reverse complement strand
AAAAAAGTCAGCATATTGAAAAGGTTAGGCGTTATAAAGTTGAAAGGTTATAAAGCACGAAACTGCTGTTCTTTGAAACATTACAACCTTATAACATTATAACTGACTGTTAATTACAGATACCTTTCCTATATACTTCTTCTTTTCAGGAGGCAGAAAGCATTGAATTAGGATAGGGGTATATTTGTTTCTGATTTAAAAAGAATAAATTTGATTTGGTTTAAAAAACATAAGCATAGCATGTGGCATAACTTTGTTTCAGCAATTTTCATTTCTTTATTCGGCATTAATTTTTTGCAAGCGCAAGTTCCTGTACCCGCAAAGCCGCAGGAAAAAGCTGTTGTGCTGCAAGGCGGCACTGTTCATACAGGCAACGGCAAAGTGATTGAAAACAGTGCAATATTATTCGATAAAGGAAAAATTGTGTTTGTCGGAACACAAAACGAATTGCGCCTTTTGGGTAATGAAACAGTTATTGATGTCAGCGGAAAAGAAATTTATCCCGCGCTGATTGCGCCTGTTACTATATTGGGCTTGGTAGAAATTGAAGCCGCCCGCCCCACAAGAGATTTTAACGAAGTGGGCGAGTTTAATCCGAATATCCGCTCGCTGATTGCATATAATACCGATTCGAGAATTATTCCCACCATTCGCTCAAACGGAGTTTTAACGGCTGAAATTATTCCGCAGGGAGGCGTTATTTCGGGCGCATCTTCGGTGGTGCAGTTAGATGCGTGGAACTGGGAAGATGCCGCTTACAAAACCGATATTGGCATTCATCTTAACTGGCCATCTATGCACCTGAAAAAAGGCTGGTGGGCACAGCCCGAACCTTCGGAACAAAACAAAAAATATCTTGAAGGCGTAAAGCAGATTGAAGATTTTTTTGAGCAGGCTTCGGCATACAGCAAAACTGAAAAAATTGCGGAAAAGAACCTGAAGTTTGAAGCCATGAAAGCTGTTTTCTCAAAAAAGAAAAAAGTATTTGTTCATGCTAACGGAGCAAAAGAAATTTTAAATATAGCCGCGTTTAAAAAACAGTTTGACATTGAAGTGGTTTTGGTTGGAGGGAGAGAAAGCTATCAGGTGACAGAGGTATTAAAGGAAAACAATATTCCTGTTGTTTTGGGAGACCTTCATTCACTGCCCGACAAGCCCGATGATGATGTGGATTTGCCTTTTAAATTGCCTGCGCTGCTGAAAGAAAAAGGCGTTGATTTTTGTTTGTCGGTTTCGGGAAGCTGGCAGGTGCGCAACTTGCCGTTTATTGCAGGCACTGCCGTTGCGTATGGTCTTTCCAAAGAAGATGCTTTAGCTGCAATAACTTCCAACACGGCAAAAATTTTAGGCATTGAACAGCAAACAGGCACGTTAGAAACAGGAAAAGATGCCAATATTATTGTTTCATCGGGCGATGTGCTTGATATGAAATCGAGCATAATTGAACATGCTTTTATTCAGGGCAGGG
>CAYSGX010000219.1:2964-4084 GCA_964430605.1 uncultured Chitinophagaceae bacterium | reverse complement strand
TTGAGTTGGACAATCATCAAACACAACTGTATAAAAAATTCAGCGATAAATACAGCAAGCCATGATACTTGAAATAGAAAAAGCCTTTGACTCGTTTGAAGAGTTAAGAGTAAACACGCTTAAAGATTTAGATAAGCTGTCGAAAGAACAGTTGCATTTTAAGCCCTTGCCCGACAGTTGGAGCATCACGGAAACGCTGCATCATTTATACCTTGCTGAACTGGGTACATACCAGTACATGGGTAAAAAAATACAGGTTGCGGATACACTGCAAAAATCAGGATTCAAACATGCGTGGAATACTTTTCTGCTGAAAATTTTCCTGCGTTCGCCACTGAAATTTAAGCTGCCTAAAAAAGCTCCCATTGTACCCACAGGCAATATTTCTTATGGCGATTTGACAGCGCAGTGGAACCAACTGCGAAAAGATTTTTTGGAACTGCTGCATCACTTCGATGCTGCATCATCTCAAAAACTGTTGTTCAAACACCCGATTGCGGGTTATATCAACGCGCATCAGGCGCTTTCATTTTTAGCCGAACATTTTAAGCATCATTTAAAGCAGTTAGCGCGTATTCAGCATGATGCAAAGTTTCCGAAGTAATACTAATTGTTTTTTACTTTTTTGAAAGATTCAACTCCCAATCCCAAGCAGTTTTCATCATTTCATCAATACCGAATTTCGGTGTCCAGCCTAATTGTGCTTTGGCTTTTGTGTTGTCGGCATATACGGCAATTACATCGCCTGCCCTTCTGCCGCCCAATTCATAATTCAGTTTTCTGCCTGAAACATTTTCAAACGCCTTAATAGCTTCAATCACCGATACACCCTCTCCTGTTCCGAGATTAAAAATTTCATAATTGGTTTTGTTTCTTTTTTCGGCAAGATATTGTACCGCTTTGGTGTGTGCGTTGGCAATATCCATTACGTGAATGTAGTCGCGTATGCAACTGCCATCGCGTGTAGGATAATCGTGTCCGTGTACAAACATTTTGGCTCTTTTCCCAATGGCAGTTTGTGTAATAATAGGCACTAAATTTTCAGGTTTTTCGGTAGAAAACTCGCCAATTTTTGCAGAAGTATGCGATGTGATATTTTCTATGGTCAAAGCTTGTTTCA
>CAYSGX010000219.1:0-2954 GCA_964430605.1 uncultured Chitinophagaceae bacterium | reverse complement strand
AGGATTGAAATATCTCAACGCGATGAATTGTAAATTTTGATGTGCCTTTGCAAAATCTTTGATGATTTGCTCGCCAATCTGCTTGGTTCGTGCATAAGGCGATTCGGCTTCCTGTATAGGCGTTTCTTCGGTTACAGGCAGTTTATCGGGATTGCCGTAAACCGAACACGATGAAGAAAAAACAAAATAAGGTATTTGATATTGTGCTGTTGCTTCCAGTAAATTCAGCAGCGATTCAATATTATTTTTAAAATACAGCAAAGGTTTTTCAACCGATTCAGGGACGGTTTTCAGCGCGGCAAAATGCACAATGCCCTGAATGTTTTTTTCTTCGGAAAAAATCTTTTGAACGGCAACTTTATCACACAAATCAACGGCATAGTTTTTCACTTGTTCGCCTGTTATTTCAGCAACGCCTTCCAACGCTTTAGGTGTTGAGCGCATGAAATTATCAATACACACTACCTCGAAGCCATTGTCAATTAAATCTACTAAAGTATGCGAGCCGATATAGCCGCTTCCTCCGGTAACTAATATTTTAGTCTTTGACATTATAGTAAACTTTAGGTTCAAAAAAAGTTTTAAAATTGGGCGAAAAATATACTTGTTTCAGCCAAATTTTAAATAAGGGGTCTAAAAATTCGGGCTTACCCGAAACAGTATCTATAATTTCTTTATTCTCTAATGCCTGCTTTATACGCAGCACATTTGCCGAAGTGCCCATATTGTATTGCTTCAATGTGGTTGCCGATGAAAACTGTTCTACATCTTCGCTCAAAGCCTTCAAAAAATTCAACTGCATATTGGTAAGTTGGTCAACTTCCCTTTGAAACAAAATAGTATTTTGATTCAGTAAAGTTTCCAACGCATATTCCATTACATCGCTATTCACACTTTTAATGGTTTTAAGCCATACCATTTGGGCAAACTGCTGAACGAAATAAGGATGATTTTCCATTTTCACGGCAATTTCTTCAGCAAAATTTTCATTAATTTTTTTGCCGGTATCAACAAACCGTTGTTGTATAAAAGGTATCCAGTGTTCAGTCTTTATTTTTTCCAAAAACATAATATCACCAAACTTGTAGAAGGGCATTGACGGCTTAGTGAAAAAATCCATTAGCATGTGCCGCTTGCTGCCATACAAGCAATAAGAGGCGTTTTGGTGCTGTTGCCAGTGCGCTCTTAATTTTTTCTGAAAAGCTAACGAATCGTCAAAGAAACTAAGGTTCTGAAACTCATCTATACAAACTATAAGCTGAATATTTTTCTCTTTACAAATAGTTTCGGGGAGGTTCAAAATTTCTTTGGTATTGTTTTTTGCCTGTTCCCAATCAAAACTTATAGAAAATTCACTGTTGGGATCGGGGCTAAAGCTAAACTTCGGAATAATTTTAGAAAGAAATTTTTTGGAATTGCCTACTGCTTCTTCCCACTTGCCCGAAGTAGCAATCAAAAGCTCTTTTGCATACAGCTCATAAAATTCCTGCTCGCTTCTGGTATTAAACAAATCAATGAAGCAAAATTTTATTTTCTTATTTTTCTTTTGAAGTTTTTGTGCAACGTGCCTTACCAAAGAAGACTTTCCCCATCTTCTTGGGGATATAAGCATACAATTGATGCCACTATTAAAGTTTTGAATAAGATGTAGCTGTTCTTTTTCTCTATTGGTAAAATCAAAAGAGTCAGTTATTCGTCCATAAACAAAAGGTGCTTTTTCCATGCTTCAAAAAATCTTACACAAATGTAACTTACAAAGTTGTAACTTACAAATATGTAACACGAAAAAATCAAAACTTTCCGTAAGCCACTACATTTTTAATACCTTCTTCCAATGGTGTAATATCTTTATCCATTAAGGCTTTCATTTTGGATATATCGGGTACTCTGCGTTTCATATCCCCTTCTTCCAAAGGAGGTAAATGTTTAATTTTAGATTTTGAACCTGTAATTTCAATAATTTTCTGCGCCAACTCAACAACAGGCAGTTCTATGTCGCTGCCCACATTCACAATATCATTGATATACTGATTGCGATAAAACGCATTGGTAGTTGCCATGATATTATCATCAACATAGCAAAAAGTGCGGGTTTGCAAGCCATCGCCATACACGGTAATATCCTGCCCTTTCAATGCCATGCGAATGAAACGCGACATCACAAAATCAGTGCTTTGCTTAGGCCCGTAGGTATTGAAAAAACGATAAATGGTAAAGTCCAAATCGTACTCGTCTTTGTATGATTTGCAGAATGCTTCGCCTACATTCTTCACAACCGCATAAGGCAAGCGTGAGTTGAGCGGAGTAGTATGCTCATTTTGCGGCAACGTTGTAGGTTCGCCATATACTTCGGAAGAAGAAGCGAAAAACACCCGCTTAACGCCTGTGTTTTTTGAAAG
Organism: uncultured Chitinophagaceae bacterium; assembly: GCA_964430605.1. Taxonomy (GTDB): domain Bacteria; phylum Bacteroidota; class Bacteroidia; order Chitinophagales; family CAIOSU01; genus CAYSGX01. Next base: position 555 of record CAYSGX010000219.1, on the reverse strand, counting down.
GTCTAAAACATTTTTAATACCCTGAATATCGTTAAGCACCATTACAGGGTGTTCCAATGTTCGTTGTACACCCACCACTGCGGCATAGTGAAATACATAATCGAAAGAGTATGACACCATTACGGGAGTAATGTCATTAATGTCGTTTACATCGCACTTAATAAATTTCCAGTTGTCGGCAGGCTTGGGCAAGCGGTCTTTTCTGCCTGTCAGAAAATTATCTACTATAACAACATAGTTGTCTTTGTTTTCAATAAGTTTTTCTGCCAAACAGCTTGCAATAAATCCCGCACCTCCTGTAACTAATATCTTTGTCATATTATTTGTTTTTTACCAGATTCATTAAATATTGTCCATAGCCGCTTTTCAGCAATGGCTCTGCCAAAGTAATCAATTGTTCTTTGCCGATAAATTTTTTATTGTAGGCAATTTCTTCAATACAACCAATTTTCAAGCCTTGCCTTTCTTCAATTACCTGTACAAACTGTGCAGCCTGCATTAACGAATTGAATGTGCCTGTATCGAGCCAAGCCGTACCTCTGTCTAAAATTGCAA
>CAYSGX010000218.1:0-5571 GCA_964430605.1 uncultured Chitinophagaceae bacterium | reverse complement strand
GTAGCAATCATTATTACCAAAATAGCATTTACCAATACCAGCGATGCCGTTGTTTTTTTCCATACAGGCCGAATATCATTTTGCCAAACCGACAAAATCTTTTTTCGGTATAATGCCCCAAATAAAAGTAAAGCTACCAACATGCTCATATAACTGCCTCTTGCTGAAGAATACAATAAGCTGAAAATAAAAAAGTAAATGATATGAATTTTCAGAAAAATATTTTTGATATACTTGAAAGCCAGAAAAACAGATATGCCCAGCATAATGGTAGCGGTAAGAAACATACCTTTTAAATGCCCGTAATTCAGAAAATATAAATCGGGGTTTTTATAATAGCGCATATCGGGCGAGGTAATAAAATAGAACACCGAAAGTATAAACGACAACCCGATGAAATACTGTGAAAATTTTTTTAAATCAACCTTTGAATAAATAAATAAGGCTGCGACAGGAATCAGGTTAGTGAGAAAATACAATGATTTTTTCATCGGATAGAAATCTCCTTTGCCATAAGAAATGGTAATTAAACACCACACATAAAAAATGGCTAAAAAATAAACCGACTTATAGCTTTTGCTTTTCCGGAACAACTGTGTAACAGAAAAACTTTTTTCTTTATAGGCATTAAACGAAGCAAGAGCAATAGTTATGATGCCAAAAAGCAAGGTAATATCAACCGGAACAGGAATATTTACCGATAATAATATTCGCTTAAAAATTCCCGTAAACACATAGGCAACTAAAACAGCTTCAAACATCTTATTCAGTGAGTGGCATTGTAAAATGAAGGCGTAAAGTTACCATAAAAGCAACAACCGCATTGCCAAATTACAGCTTGCTTTTTTAGTACATTATCTTTGGTGAAAATTTCAATATTGAATAAAACCATTTGCCATATTACTACAGTTCATAAAGCCAAAGACATGCGCATTTTTTATAAAGAATGTGTGTCGTTAGCAAAGGCGGGTTTTGAGGTAAAGCTCATTGTAATTAATGGCGAAAGCGAAACCATAGATGGCGTTGAAATAATTGGCGTGCCGTGCAGCTTCAACTCTAAACTGCAACGCTTTTTAAAAGCAGGAAAAGCGGCTTATGAAAAGGCATTGCAGTTAAATGCATCAGTTTACCATTTTCACGACCCCGAATTTTTGTGGTATGGCTATAAACTTGTGAAGCAAGGCAAGAAAGTAATTTACGATGCGCATGAAGATGTGCCAAGACAAATTTTGGGCAAGGCGTGGATACCTGCCATACTAAGAAAACCATTTTCTTATTTGTTTGAAAAATTTGAAAACTATTTTGCTGCCCGATTAACAGGCATTGTTACCGTTACCGATTTTATTTTAGCTCGGTTTCTGCAAGTAAATGTCAATACCATAACGGTAAAAAACTTTCCCATTCTTGCCATGCTGCCACAGCCCGGCAATTGGGAAAACAAAAAAGACCGGTTATGCTACATAGGCGACATCACCCGTGTAAGAGGCATTATTGAAATGGTAAAACCCTTAGAAAATTTGCCCGTGAAACTGACTTTGGGCGGCAAGTTTTCTCAGGCAGGTTTAAGAGAAGAAGCTACTCATTTAGCAGGTTGGCAAAATGTAATAGAATATGGTTTTGTAAATCGCACACAGGCAAAAGAAATGCTGGAGCAATCTAAAATTGGCTTGGTGTTGTTACACCCCATCATCAATTACCAAGACGCATTGCCTGTAAAGTTGTTTGAATTTATGGCTGCAGGTATTCCTGTAATAGCTTCTAATCTGCGCTTGCAAAAACAAATTGTAGCGGAAAATAATTGTGGCATTGTAGTAAATGTTTTCGACACCAAAGCTGTACAAGATGCCATTATGTTTTTAATCAATAATCCTGAACAAGCTAAAATAATGGGTGATAACGGAAGAAAAGCGGTTGAAGAAAAATTTAGTTGGGCGAATGAGGAAAAGAAGCTGATTGATTGTTATAAGAATTTGATAAAAGGGGGCTCTAAAATTTGATTATTTCACGCAAAGACGCGAAGAAAAAAAATGATTGTAAATTTCGAAGAGCATGACTTTAGAAATAAACAATCCTAATATTAGGGAAATAGTTAGTGGCAATCCTATGGCAAAAAAACAGACAAATGGACATACAAACTTTAGAACATAGCGACATAAATTTGATAATTGACTTGCAGCCGACAGGTTGGGAAATCATACCGAGCTTTGACTTTTATACACTTTCTGATTTTTGCTTTCCAATTAAAGTTACTATTGACAAAAAAATTGTTGGCATAGGGACGACAACAATCCACAATGATATTGCGTGGTTAGCACATATTATTGTTCACCCTGACTATAGAAATCAAAGTATCGGTAAATTAATCACCCAGACTTTAGTTGAAATCTCAAACTCTAAATTATGTGACACCATTTATCTTTTAGCCACCGACCTTGGAGAGCCGGTTTATAAAAAAGTTGGCTTTGAAACCGAAACGGATTATTTATATTTTAAGGGTGAGAAAACAATCGGAACTTATACAAAGACTGAAAATATTGTTGCGTTTAATAGCGACTTCAAAAAACAAATTTCAAATTTAGACCGACAAGTTTCAGGCGAAGACAGAATGTTTCAACTTGAACAACATCTTTCAAGTGGCTTTGTATATTCACAAGACAATGAAGTGAAGGGTTTTTATTTGCCAACCTTAGGAGATGGTTTAATAATAGCAAGTACAAATTCAGCAGGACAAGAACTAATGAAGTTACGCTTGACCTCAAAAGATTTTGCTGCATTCCCAATTGATAATGTAAGTTCGACAGAATTTATGCACCAAAATAATTTCAAAGAAGTTAGAAGAGAAAAAAGAATGAGATTAGGGAAGAAAAGAAATTGGCAACCGACAAATATTTATAACAGAATTGGTGGAAATTTGGGATGACAGATACAAACAACCTTTGATGCGAACTTCGAGTTGACGAACTCCGAACGGATAGAAGAGCAGCCGCTAACAACGTTAAAGGCAGCTATCGAATTATTTATAGAATTTATTCTAAAACAGAAATTGATATTATTACTGTACATCACAGTGCAAGAATTTTAAAGCTATAGCTTTGTTAGAGTACTTATTTTAGATGTTGAATACTATCAATTATACTTAATTTCGTTACATGAATAATATTCAGCAAATAAAATCTAAACTATCGCAATTAAAAAAGCAGCTTATTGCCGAGTTTCACATTAAAGAAATTGGGGTTTTTGGTTCTTACGTTAGAAACGAACAAACCAATAACAGCGATTTAGATGTACTGGTAGATTTCTCTGAATATCCAGGTATGTTTCAGTTTGTAAAAATGGAAAATTTTCTTTCTGAACAGTTAGGTATAAAGGTTGACCTTGTAATTAAATCAGCGCTGAAACCAAATATTGGTAAAAAAATTCTTTCTGAAGTTGAAATGCTTTAATTCTGAAAAAAGCAATATAACTCATGTCTCCCCTCATCTCCATCATCACCCCCGTTTATAATTCAGCAGCATTTATTGGTGATACTATTGAATCTGTGTTGAATCAAACCTATACCAACTGGGAAATGATTCTGGTTGATGATGTTTCTACTGATGATTCTGTTGCAGTAATTAAATCGTTTGATGATGACAGAATCAAACTTATTCAACTTGAAAAAAACTCAGGCCCGGCCGTAGCGCGCAATACCGCTATTCTGAAAGCCAAAGGCAGATATATCGCTTTTTTAGACAGCGATGATTTATGGCTACCCGAAAAGCTGGAGAAACAACTGGCTTTTATTCAGCAGAAAAATTGTGCGGTGGTTCATTCAGCTTATGAAATTATGGACGCAGCAGGAAACCACACAGGGAAAATAATTTCAGCCCCTGAAACATTAACCTATAATCAACTGCTCAATTACAATTATATAGGCTGTCTTACAGGCATGTACGATACCGAAAAAACAGGCAAAGTTTTAATGCCCGATATTTCCAAGCGACAGGATTACGGCTTGTGGTTGGCAATTCTCAGGCAAGGGTACATTGCCTGTTTTCAGCATGAAGTATTGGCATTATATAGAACAGGCAGAGTATCAGTTTCGAGCAACAAAGCCGCAACTGCTTCTTACAACTGGAAAATTTTACGAGAAATAGAAAAGTTACCCTTATGGAAAGCAGTATGGCATTTTTCTGTTTATACTTTTTTGGGCTTTAAGAAATATTATACCTGACTTGGAAGTATTTCCCACAGATTTTAGCCACACAAATTACCACGTGGCAATAAATTATAACCACATAGAAACATAGATTTGGTATAATGTACAATTTACGGCTATTGTGTTTCCCGCCTCTTGGCGGGACTATGATTGCCTGATGCCTGTTTTAAGCGAAACATAGTCCCGCCAAGCGGGATACAATAGTAGGTCAGACCTTAATAATAAAGTCAAAACACTATGAAACAAAGCCCTAACAACTATGTTTCTATGTGGTTAAACAACAAAATATATCCATGTGGTAGTCTTATCTGAGAGAAACACAAATAAATGAATGAAAGATTTGCATTTTTGCTTTGTCAAATTTTTGTCAGGCAGGTTTATTTGAATTTATTACGTTGAAAAAATCAAGAAAAAGAAAAGACAATTTTCAGTCGGCAGTGCGCAAATATTTCCTTTTTATTTGCGACATACTACTATTGGGTTTTTCCTTAACGGTTTATCTCGTTTTTTTCGACCCCACGGTAAACAGTTTCAGCGATACCGCAAAAGCAAACCCTTATTGGTTTTTGGTGCTCATTCTTATTTGGATTATTTATTCTTATATCTTCAATTTATACTCTGTCGTTAATGCTTCCAAAACCGATGAAATAATTAAGCGCACAATTTATGTGGCGTTTTTCACCTCCATAACTTACTTGTTTATTCCGTTTCTAAGCCCTGTATTTCCTAAACACAGGTTGCCTTTTTACTTTTTCTTATTGCAAATTACACTCACCATGACTATATGGCATTTTATTTTTGCCACGCTATTTAAGAACCCTATTTTAGAAAAGCGGGCAATTATAGTAGGTGCAGGTTGGTCGGGCAGGGAAATTGCAAAAGTGCTGTTGCGGAATGAAAAAATTTATCGCGAAAAAGCCTATAAAATTTTCGGCTTTATTGATGACGACACCAAGAAGACCGGCAAAGATTATGAAGGGTTGCGGGTGCTTAAAAACTCTGATGAGTTGCCCAAGTATGCAAGGCGTTTAAAGTTAGATGAAATAATTATTGCCGTTCCTTACGATAAATCTATAAGCGGAAAATTGTACAATGCCTTGTTGCTGTGCGAGCAGGAATATAATGTAGCCACCAAACCTGTAAATGAATTATTTGAAGAAGCCACAGGCATGGTAATGGTAAAGCGAAAAAACAATGAATACTACTTAAACTATCCTTACCCCACTAAACGTTCAACCGATGTTTATACGCTTGTAAACCGATTGGCAAATATTGGTATAGGCTTGGTGGGTGTGTTTATGCTGTTGCTGGTAGTGCCATTTATATGGCTGGGCAATTTGTTTTTTAACAGAGGCCCTTTATTCTACAGCCAA
>CAYSGX010000217.1:4348-5585 GCA_964430605.1 uncultured Chitinophagaceae bacterium | reverse complement strand
CCGCTACATTGCCGGGGGGTTAACCAGCGGCCAGTTGTATTGGTTCAGGGTGCGGGGGCTTGGTTCGGCAGGTGAAGGAGGGCAAAGCGACCCGGCACACAGCAGAGCACAATGATTATCCTAAAAAAACAGGAAGATGTTTCTATAAAGAAATGAGGGCTATATAGAAGCTTTCCGCCAAAACCCCGCTTTCCAGGAAGGTGGGGTTTTGGTTTTTCGCTTTACTGCCGTTGGCTAAAGCCTGAAAACAACAGGCTTCTTCGGGAAATAGCGTTATTTTTGGCGCTGCTAAAACAGGCTTCAAGATATTGCAATTGAAAAAAATAGATGTACTTGTTGTAAAAACTTTTTCAGGGCCTTTTTTGCTCACTTTCTTTATTGCGCTTTTTATTATCGTAATGCAATTTCTTTGGAAATATATTGACGATATGATAGGCAAAGGGCTTGATTGGTACTTGGTTTTAGAACTTATATTTTTCGCCTCGGCAAGTTTTGTGCCACTGGCATTGCCTTTAGCTGTGCTACTTTCTTCTATTATGACCTTTGGAAACTTAGGCGAGCAATATGAACTGGTGGCGTTAAAGGCATCGGGTATTTCGCTGTTCAGGTTTATGCAGCCTCTTATTATCACGGTTATATTTATAAGCCTGGCGGCTTTTTATTTCTCTAATAATATTCTGCCTGTTGCCAATATGAAATTCGGGGCGTTGCTGCACGATATAAGGCATCAAAAGCCCGCCTTAAATATTCAGCCGGGAGTTTTTTACAGAGAAATACAAGGTTTCAGTATAAGAGTGGGCGAAAAAGATGAAGATAACAAAACGGTGCGCGATGTAATGATTTATGATTTTACTTCGGGAAGGGGCAGCGAGAATATGCTGATTGCCGACAGAGGCGAAATGTATTCGAGTGAAGACCAGCGTTTTTTGTATCTGAAATTATTTGATGGCATTCAGTATCAGGAAGTGAAACAAAAAGGTAATGCCGCTAATAATCATGAGCACAACCGCACCGAATTTAAAGAGTGGGAAAAGATTTTTGACTTATCGGATTTCAGCATGAGCCGTTCGGATGAAAGCCTTTGGAAAAATCATTATCAAATGATGAATATTAGCCAACTGGAACATGCCATAGATACTTTTAATGCTGAAATAGAAGATCGTAAAGAAACGCTTAAAAATAATCTCGCTGCTTTCTTTTCTTTCAGAAAATTTAATTTAGACAGTGTGTATGCTTC
>CAYSGX010000217.1:0-4338 GCA_964430605.1 uncultured Chitinophagaceae bacterium | reverse complement strand
CTTCAGCAATAAACAACACGGGCGATTCCGTAAAAATATATGCCGATTCGGTTTTGCAAAGTGTTTTTACAGGCGCTGAAAAATCGGAAGAAATATCAAAAGCATTGAATAGCGCGAGAAATACCAAAAGTTACGTGGGTGTTGCCGCACGCGATTTAGAATACAGAAAAAAGAATGTAGCCCGGCACAATGTAGAGTGGCATCGTAAGTTTACGCTGTCGGTGGCTTGTATTGTATTGTTTTTTGTGGGGGCTCCATTAGGTGCGTTAATCCGCAAGGGTGGTTTTGGTATGCCTATATTCATGTCAATATTATTCTTTGTAATATTCCATGTGTTTTCGATGAGTGGCGAAAAAATAGCGGAAGAAGGTTCAATAACACCTTTCATGGGAATGTGGATGGCTATTTTTGTTTTGCTGCCTATGGGTATATTTTTATCTTATAAAGCCATGAACGATTCGCCATTGCTAAGCATGGAATGGTATTATAAAACCGCTGCTAAAATTTTTAAAAAGAAAACAGCATGAAACTTCAGCCGAACAATACCTTTTTCTTTGCAACCTATATTTTGTTTTTGATTGCAGGCTTTTTTACGGCTTCCATAGTTCCGAAAGGCGATGAGGTGCTTTGGGTTAATAAGTATCACAATTATTGGCTCGATACTTTTTTCTCTGGCGCAACCTCCATAGGCAACGGCTGGTTTTGCGTGTTTGTTATTGTGTTATTGCTGTGGAGAAAGATAGGATACGGACTGCTGACTGCCTGTGCTTTTGCGGCCACGGGTTTTGCGGTTCAGTTTTCAAAGCGGTTTCTTTTTCCTGATATGGTGCGCCCGAAAATATATTTGCAGGAATTTGATTTGCATATTGTGGAAGGCGTGAAAATGCTGTCGCAGCACAGTTTTCCGTCAGGACATACTGCCACTGCTTTCTCTGTGTTTTTGCTGTTTGCCTTGCTTTCCAAAAAACCGTCATTAGGCGTATTGCATTGCTTGTTTGCCATTGTTGTGGGCTTTTCAAGAATATATTTAGCACAGCATTTTTTAATGGATGTATTGGTGGGTTCGGTATTTGGCGTAAGCATTACTTTTATGATTTACAGTGTTTGGTTAAAAGCGGGTTTGTTTGAAAAACCATTGCTGCAAAAACCTTTGAAAGATGCTTTCAGATAATTTAAGCGATAAGGTAATTAATAAGCTGAACGATGTTCCCGCGTATATACATTATTCGTTTATAGCAGCAATAAGCCTGTTGTTGTTTGTGCCTTTTCTGGGCAGTGTGCATTTGTTCGACTGGGATGAAATAAATTTTGCCGAATCGGCAAGAGAAATGATTGTAACGGGCAATTATTCGCGTGTTCAGATTAACTATCAGCCTTTTTGGGAGAAACCTCCATTGTTTTTCTGGCTACAAGTATTGTCTATGAAAGTGTTTGGCATTAATGAATTTGCGGCACGTTTTCCCAATGCTATTTGCGGCTTGTTTACCCTTAGCTTTATTTTTTACATTGGCAGCAGGCATTACGGCAGATTGTTTGGCTGGTTGTGGGTGGCAGCTTATGCGGGTTCTTTTCTGCCGCATTTTTATTTCAAATCGGGCATTATAGACCCGTGGTTTAATCTTTTTATTTTCAGCGGTATCTATTTTTTATTTCAGGCTGAAGCAAACAGGCGACTAAAATATTTTGTTTTTGCGGGTATTGCAACGGGACTTGCTGTGCTCACCAAAGGCCCTGTGGGCTTGCTTCTGGTAGTGTTAACGGCTATGATTTTCAGCATGGTAAAAAGAAACGTAAACTGGCTGACACTGAAAGGCATGTTGGCTTTTACGTTTTTGGTATTGGCGGTGAGTTTCTTTTGGTATGGCTTTGAGTTGTTGCAAAACGGCCCTTGGTTTATTAAAGAATTTATCGAGTATCACATCAGATTATTCAGTACCAAAGATTCCGGGCATGGCGGCCCGTTTTATTATCATACCATTGTGTTGTTGCTGGGTTGTTTTCCGGCTTCTTTCCTTGCATTGCAGGTCTTGGTGAAGTCAAACAATTTTTCCGAAGTAACAAAAAACGCTTTGAAGCTATGGATGGCTGTTTTATTTTTCGTGGTGCTGGTACTGTTTTCCATAGTAAAAACTAAGATTATACACTACTCGTCAATGTGCTATTTGCCGCTTACTTTTTTGACGGCTTATACTTTACACAAGGGTGAAATAAAAAAGTTCACCATTTGGGCTACAGCCATATTCGGCAGCCTGATTGCTTTATTGTTTTTCCTGTTGCCTGTAGTTGGCAACAATATTCATTGGTTGCAACCATTACTTAAAAAAGACCCGTTTGCTTTAGCCAGTTTATCGGTTGAAGTGCATTGGTCTTATTGGCTGATAATATTCGGTGCAGCTTATTTTATCGCTTTATTATTCGCGCTGAAATTGTTGATGCGAAATGCGCTGAAAGGATATTTGATATTGTTTGGCGCAACGGCAATGCTCATATTTATAAGTATGCCCTTGTTTGTGCCTAAGATAGAACGTTACTCGCAGGGCAGCGCCATTGATTTTTATAAAACCATGCAGGGCAAAGATGTGTATGTAGAGGTAACGGGGTTTAAAAGTTATGCGCAATATTTCTACACTGCCAAGCCTTATGCTGAAAATAATATTACCGATAAATATACCTTGTTGACCCGGCCCTTAGACAAGCCGCTTTATGTGGTTACTAAAATTCATAAGGTTGAAAGTTTTTTGGCGCAGCATCCGGGCTTTGAAAAATATTATGCTAAAGGCGGCTTTGTGGTGATGGTGAAAATGCCATAATAAACCTCTTTCATAAATCATTTTGTTACTTCCGGGCAACAGGAAAAGCCTGTTATGGTGAATTGTAAAACTCCTTTATCAACACTGTAACCCTGAAAATACTTAGTTTTTACCAAAAAAAATGCGGATATTCGCACTGCGTTTTCAGAAATACTTGTTGATTAATGATGCAGAAATTAACCGTTCATAAAATTAGAGTTAAAGGCGAAATTGCGGCTTACAGTACAAAAATTTCCTTTTTCATTTCAGCGGCATTTTTGTTTCCTAATCTGTTATCGGCACAAGATATACCGGCAGACGGTATAACCAACAATTTGAACGGTATTGTGCTTTTCGCGCTTTCGCTTATCATTCTTTTAGTGGTGTTGATGGTATATATTATCTCTGATAAGTTAATAGCCTTAACTGCCGACAGGGTGCAACTTTCCGAAAACAAAAGAGAAATCACTTCTATTCTGCCTACAGTAAGAGAATTGTTGGGCGAAAAAGATGCGCCAAGAGATGGCAATATTATTAAACTGAAAAAAGGCTTTAATATCAACATTCAGGGTAGAGCCATTAAAGAAATAAGCGCTGCGGTGAAGCCTGCTACCTTTGCCGTTAACCCTAAAGATTTTAACGGTTTAGCGCCAATTCCTAAATTGCTGGTAGCCGAAAAGCAGGAAGTGAAAGCCGGTGAGCCTTTGTTTTACGACAGAAGCCTGGAAGGCGTAAATTTTTGCGCACCTGTGAGTGGCGAAATTATTGAAATAAGAAGAGGCGCTAAACGTTCGCTCGAAGACATCGTGATTCTGGCCGATGCTGAAATCAGGTTTAAAGAATTTCGCAAGGCCGACCCGAATACTTTAACTCCAGAAGAAGTAAAAACACAACTGAAAGAAAGCGGTGCATGGGCATTCCTGCGCGAAAGACCTTACAACTTAGCAGCTAACCCTGCTAATGCGCCTAAAGCTATTTTTATTTCGGGCTTTGACAGCTCGCCTTTAGCGCCTAATTACAATTTTACGTTACAAGGTTTGGCTAAAGAATTTCAGGCGGGTATTGATGCTTTAAGAAAGTTAACGGCAGGTAAAGTGCATCTTTCATTAGATGCTACCATAGAACAGAACGATACTTTTACTTCGGTAAAAAATGTTACCAAACATTATTTTAAAGGCAAGCATCCTGCGGGTGTTGTTGGCGTTCAGATTCACCATATTGACCCTATAAATAAAGGCGATATTGTTTGGACAGTTAACCCTGCCCACGTAGTAGTAATTGGGCGATTATTCCTTGAAGGAAGGTTTAATACCGAACAATTGGTTGCGGTAGCAGGCCCTGAAGTGAAAGCACCTAAATATTTCAAAACTTACCAGGGAGCTAACGTAGAAAACTTTTTGAAAGACAACCTGTTAAACGATAATACCCGAATTATTAGTGGAAATGTACTTACGGGCAAACAAATAAAAGAAAACAGCTTTTTAGGTTTCTTCGACCAGTTGGTAAGCGTAATTGAAGAGGGCAACCAATACGAAATGTTAGGATGGCT
>CAYSGX010000216.1:0-5668 GCA_964430605.1 uncultured Chitinophagaceae bacterium | reverse complement strand
TATTCTTTTTCAGGCGTATGTCTGACGATTCGAGGAAGCCGTCAGATTTCATTTGTCCGCTTACATGTAGTTTGTAGGCAGCGTTGGGATTGATACCAATGCCTACATTTCCGTCAGGCGCAATTCTGATGCCTCTTGCCGATGTTGACCATTGCCCGATAACCAACCCTCCAGTACTCTGAGTGCCATCAGAGTATATTAATGTATGGTCACCTGCCTGCACAAGCGGACTCCACGAGCCGGCTGACGAATGGCTGTTCATAAACATCCAACGTGTACCATCTGACATGCGAAAATCTGCAGTAGAACTTGCCCCGGCTGCACGAACAAGCGAAAGCCTGTTTCCGGGTGTTTCTGTGCCAATGCCCACATTGCCGTCTTGATGAATACTCATGCGTATCAGGGGTGTTGGCGCAACACCCGGATTATTGGGCGATGTCATAAAATCTAATGACATTCCTCCCGTTGCATCAGCATTATAAGTTTCAGTTCCCCTTCCAACAATACCAGCTAAAAATTTCGGACTTGTAGTGGTAAACTCAGGGTCGGTTGAACCGAATTTTATTGCAGGCGTGTATTTTGCTGCACCTTCATTCATCCCCCGTGCAATAATTTCCAATCCTGCCATGCTTTGAGAAATAGCATTAACTCCGCTTTCGGTATTTTGCAAGCGCATTAATGCTGTGGCGCTTGTTCCTGCAACATGAAATTTCGTTAACGGATTGGTAGCACCTACACCTACGTTACCGGCATTGTTAATTCTCATTCTTTCAAAAGGTAATGAGGTGCCGGTAATCATGGTGGGAGTGGAAAAAAACTGTATTCCGGCATCGCCCATAGAAATACCGTTGGCAGAAGTATAGATATCATTAGCCGCTATACCTGTATATTGAGCAGGGGTGGTGGTGTTAATTCTATAAAAATTCCACCACAGGTCTAAGCGGTGCGACCCCTGATGCCCGATAATGCCCTGCGAAATGCTTCCGGTTCCTGAACCACCAAGACCTATAACACCGGTTCCGTAAACATCAGCCGGCAAGCTGCCCCCTATGCTTCCTTTTCCGCTGATGTTGAAGTTGGCAGAACTCTGCGAAGTGGTTTGGTTACGTATATAATGACCGCTGCCGGAAGGCAGGTCAGCCCCGGTTGCTATGGCAATAGTGCCGTTGCCGCCTGTGGTTTTCAGTAAGCCGTTGATAGTGTAGGTGGGTAAACGGAGCGTGCCATTAGCCGCAATAGTCATGGCATCTACCTTTGTTGCCCACCCGTTTTGCAAACTGGTAACTACATTTACGCCACCGTCAGAAGTAAGATATAAGACTTCGCTGTTTGCAGCAACATTCGCCTTCACCTGCACCATTGATTCGCCCGAACCGATGGCTGTAAGCCCGCCTGCCCCAAGTAAAAGTGAATTGCCGTCCTGGTGCTCGTCAAACTGCATCCAAACGCTGGAATAGTTTGCACCACGGCTTAACATGGTTCCACTGTGCCGGATGTTACCGGTAACATCCAACTTTTGCGCAGGGCTGCTATTACCAATACCCACGTTACCTTCTACCAGCAATCCGTTTGTGGGAGCAAGGTGGTTTTCGGAATAGGTATTGCCAATGCTTAACCCGCCTTTTACACCCAGCTTACTAGCGGGTGATGCTGTGCCTACGCCTACGTTTTGGGTAACGGCAACTAATGGTGCAAACGTCAAAAGGAATAAGTATATGTTTTTCATAGTCATAACATTTGTTTTTTTCGATGTTCGTTTTTTTGTTCCCGTTACCTCACCCCTTTCCATGGGAGAGGGGTGCATATTAATTGAAGCTATTATACACTTCAACAGGGGGAGGCTTTTAGTTTTCTTATTTCCTGCTTTGCTGAAACAGAAACGATTTTATTTCTGACAGTTCTGCTTTGAGCAGATTTGTTTTTTCAACATTGTCTTTTTTCAATTCATTTAATTCATTTTGTTGATTTTCCATAGTTTTCTGCTGCTCTTTTACTGCTTCAATAAGCAATGCCACTAATTTGGAATATTCTACTGATTTAAAACCTTCGCTGTCGGTTGATACTAATTGTGGCAGTATTTTTTCCACTTCCTGCGCTATCAATCCAATATCTGCTTTATCGCCACGCGAAGTGGTATAGGCAATATTTTCATCGGCTAATTCTTTTTCGTTTTTCCAGTTGTAGCTTACACCTTGCAGTTGCATTACTTTATTAAGGGCATTTTGCAATGTTTCAATATTCTTTTTCAGGCGTATGTCTGACGATTCGAGGAAGCCGTCAGATTTCATTTGCCCGCTGACATGTAGTTTATAGGTTGGATTCGGTAATCCAATTCCAACATTTCCTGTGTTTTTAATAGTCATTTTCACATCTAAGGTATTTTGTGCCGAAGCGCTTCCTGCATAATGACCAAGACGAATATCGGAATCAGTTGAACGGGCAAATAAAGCTAGTCCCCATGTGCCGTTGTAATGCAGTTCCATGCCGTAAGCTGCATCTGTCCAATTGTAAAAGCCGGCATTTCTGACAGTTCCTGTAGTAGCAGCACCGTTTTCAGCTAAAATATTTCCTTTCACATGTAATTTTTGAGCAATAGTAGCAGTACCTACTCCCAAGTTTCCGGAAAGATAATTATTGGTTTCACCTGAAATGTGAACACCATATTTCGCTCCGGTTATAGTTCCCGAATAGCCGCCTCTGAAAAGGTAAGCATTGGTGATAGCCCCGGCATCCGCTTGTTCAATAACAGCATCAACAGCATAAACATTAGTCATAGTACCGTCATTCTGCGCCCGTACCCTGTTGTAAGAACCGCGCGCTGTGGGCATTGAGCCGGTACTTGAAACCACAGCATAATTGTAGGCTCCGAAGCCGCTTGTTACGGTTCCACCGCTTGCCTGCGCTTGATTGAATCCCCCATAACTGTTCGTGATGGTTCCAAGAGCAGCTAATGAATAATTCAAAGCTCCGTAGCCACTGGTAGTCGTAGCTGTTGCTACATTGTTTACCGAATAATTGTATGCCCCGTAGCTGTTGGGCAGCGTAGTAACATTTACGGAAGTAACACTTGCATCGCTGCGTGAGCCATATATTGCCGAAGTAACGTTTCCGGCAGAAACCGAGCCTAAATTATATACTCCATAAAGGTTTGTTGAAGTAGCGGCTGCATCCTGAAGTGCATAGTTATAGCCTCCGTGAACGGAAGGCGTTGTTCCCCTGTTGCGGAAAAGGTTATACCCGCCAAAGCCCGAATGGAACAACTCGCCACCGTTATTGTAGCCGTAGTTATATGCCCCCCAACCCTGCCGCGCTTTTCCGGTAGCTGACTGCAGCCAATAGTTGTAGGCACCATAACCATAGAGATAATTTCCGTCAGCATTTGTGGCGGTGGTGTTATTGTTGGTAATTTGGTTGTAAATGCCATAAGTATTGCGATTGGTGCCCATGCTTCCATCTGAAATAACCACGCGATTGTCAATACCGAATCTGTCGGCAGAAGGAACGGCAGTTGCCCTTGTTTGCAATGCCAGTTCAGGTTGGTTAGAGGTTCCAATACCAACCGTTCCGTTGGCAGCAACTCTCATTCTTTCAAGGCCATTAGTATAAAGTGTTGTAATGCCATGAGTGTAATTGGCATTGTTTTTTATTTGCTGTCCTATTGCCAAAACTCCTGCCGCTGCTCCGGTGGTTCCGGGCGTATAACTGAAACCCACAACCCTGTCGTTATCGGTTGAAGCTCCAAATAAAAGATTATGTACAGTAGGTGCAGTTCCCATTGCGGTAATATAAATACGCCCGTTACCAAAGGCAGTAAAGCCTTGCCCTCCGGTTGCAGATGTTACATCGTTAATCCTGATATTACCGCCATCTACAAGGACATTCCCTCCTTCTACTTCTAATCTTGCAGAAGGTGCCGATGTTCCTACCCCTACATTCCATGCAGTATTTTTAGGATAAAGAAGGCTACCACTCTGCGTCCATTTACTATTATCTAAGCCTGTAATATCTGTAGAAGGAATAGTGGCTGCCGAACTAATGTTCCCACTGGCATCGGCTTTTAAATATCCGTTAAGAATAGTTTGAAAACGCACGCTGCCATTTACATGCAGCCGGGCGGAAGGGTCGGTTACTCCAATACCCAAATTACCGTTGGGAATAATGCGCATGGCTTCTACCGATGCGCCTACTCCGAAAATCAACTCGTTGAAAGGTGCAATATTTGATGAGCCGATAAATGCCCTTGCACTACCGGTGCCCGGTTCGTAAAATTGCAGACGGTGTGTACGCGGAACACCTAAAGTGCCATCTACATCTAATTTATAAAAAGGAGACACGGTACCAACACCGACATTCTGCGCATAAGCCCAAAAAGGGATTAACAGCGTAAGGTATAAGTAAAATTTCTTCATGGTGATTTGTTTTTGCTCAAAAATGTAATATCAAAAAACTCTTCTTTTTGTCAAAAAATAATATTACCAACTGATAATTACCTGACCGTTGCCGCTTCGTACGCCTTGTTCATTGGCAGGAACAGTACCACCGCCACCTCCTGTATAGTGGTTGCTGCCCCCACCACCGCCACCATATTGGGCACCACCACCGCCATGCCAGCCACCTCCGCCACCGCCACCACGATTACTAGATCCTGGATTGCACGCATTTCCTCCTATACCTGAAATTCCATTTTGGGCACCACAACTTGTATTACCAGCACCTCCTGCGATTTGTGTACCTCCCCCTCCTGAAAAGTTGGCAATAGAATAATTTCCTGCCTGTCCCACATCAGCACCGCCATGACCTCCATAACTATCAGTAGGAGCAGTATTAAAACCAGAAGCTCCACCGCCACCACCTGCAACTCCAACTCTGTGGTTTAATGTATTTCCTCCTACACGTACATCGGAAGCCCCGCCACCGCCACCTCCGGCATACCACAATGTGGTTTGTCCTATCACCTGAATTTGAATAGTACCGTTACCTCCTCCATTCCACCCACCAGTTCCTCCGGTAGTATTAGTTCCGTCACTCCCTTTTTGACCTACATATATATACAATTCCAAACCAGGTGTAACCGTAACATTCTGTACTGCTATCCTACCTCCTCTTCCGGCAGTATTAATCGGATTCCCGGTATTATTTCCCCTGCCTCCTTCTGCTCCGCTTATGTCCACATTAATCGAAGTAACACATTCAGGCACTGTCCATGTTTGTTGTGAGCCTGTGTAATTGAACGTTTCTGAATTAGAACCTCCGCCTGCAACAGTGAATATTACATCAGAAGAGGTAGCCGGACACCCCCCTGTGGCAGCTATGGTATAGCGAATGGTTTTAGAGCCTGCCGATGCAGGGGTATAGGTAGTACCTGAAATATTTCCACCGCCCGAAACAATAGACCATGTACCACCTGCGGGTGTGCCTGTTAATGTTTTAGTATTGTTGGAACATATTGCTGCGGTTGAAGTAGTATTACTTGCCGCACCCGGATTGGCAGTAACCTCAAACGTAACATCAGAAGTAGTAGCTACACAACCGCCTGTTGCGGCAATCGTATAGCGAATAGTTTTCGAACCTGCCGATGCAGGGGTATAAGTTGTGCCTGAAATATTCCCACCACCCGAAACAATAGACCATGTACCACCTGCGGGTGTGCCTGTTAATGTTTTAGTAT
>CAYSGX010000215.1:4781-5682 GCA_964430605.1 uncultured Chitinophagaceae bacterium | reverse complement strand
GTTTTTTGAGAATTTATAACGGGAATCAATGCTTTTTTCGTAAGGTGGATACATTAAATATGAGACATTTATCACCTGTGAATGTGAATTATTATGATGGAAAGCAATAAACAAAACCAAGATAAACATTAACTTTCTCATACATTCATTGCTTGTACTCATAATATAAAATAAAAAAGGCATCCGATTGTTCGAAATGCCTTTTTACTAAAAAAAGTAGGTTACTTTAAATGGTAGAACACTTTTCTAAAAGTAATTTTACAGCGTCCTTATCTACACTGTAATTAATTACTTTTCCCGTTCTTTCGGTAATTACTAAACCCTCGTGCCTAAGCACAGCAAGGTGTTGAGACGCTACCGATTGTTCAATTCTTAATTTCACGTAGAGTTCAGTAACATTCATTTTGTTGTTGTTGCCACTGATTAATGCCAACATTTTCTCTCTTAACGGGTGGTTAAGCGCTCTGATTTTTTGTTTGGCTCTTTTTAAAATTTCCTTTTCTTCAGCTTTTAAATAACTCATTTTTGGAGGTTTTTAGTATTAATAAAAAATGGAAGGTTTTTTCATAAAAACACATCTATAACAATGTGAAATTCCTTAATTCATTCTTTACACTAATATTTATTCGATGAACTTATTATATTGCTCGACAAAACAACATATTTAATCTTTGAATAACCTGAAAAACACCTTGAAACGGGTAGAAATTACTGAGAGCTAAAATTCAGTCTAAGAATTATATTCAGTCTAACTTAAAAAGTTAGAGATATGAGTAAAAGGCATTTTAGGTGTTTGTAATATTCCTCAGTAACGCTTCATTGGCTGAAACGCAAAACCCCCTGAAGTACTTTTATAAGTATTCAGGGGTTTTCTTTGTAGCCCGTAGGGGAGTCGAACCCC